>NZ_JBBHKS010000015.1:0-30427 GCF_037389975.1 Stygiolobus sp. CP859M
CTACCTGCAGGAATATATTGGTTTGCTTGCGGAGTACCGGGACATGCACTAGCTGGAATGTGGGGAACAATAATAGCATCAACCTCAGTAACAACACCATACGTAATAATAACAAGTTAAAATAGGATTCTTATTCAAAGCTTACATATCAGTATATTAAGTAATTCCTAAGGATAGAATCTTCTTTATGTGAGACTTTTTTAATAAAATAATGAAAATACCAAACTTTACTTATATCAATTGTCTAATTTAAATTAATTTTACTTTCTAATAAATATGTATATTCAAACATATATATTATTTCACAATTAAGTTTATTAATCATTCATTACTATATTATGATAACTTAAAGGGTGAGTATGTGAATGAGCAAAGATAAGGGTGTAGATTCTAATAGGCGTGCGATAATAATAGGTGGAGCGGCTGCTGTGGCAGGTATCGCTGCTGGAATAGTAATAGGTGGAAATGCTTTTCCAAGAACTATAACTCAGGTACAACCAGAAGTCACGACGGTAAAACAAGAAGAGACAGTTACACAAACAGCTACTGCAACTACAACAGCTACTGCAACTACAACATCTCCTCCGACTACTTCTCCAGTATCAGTAGGATTTGTTAGACAAAAAGTAGCTAACTATAGTCAATTACAAGTTGGGACTCCGGTGACAGCTAATTATATGGGATATACAGTCTATATTGTGAGGACTGGAGTTCCGTCAGTGGGTGGTGTAGGTCCTAACGGAGATGTTGTAGGCTATAGTGCGTATTGTGCGCATATGGGATATATCTTGGTATACGACCCTAACACGAGGTGTTTATTATGTCCGCAACACTTCTCTCAATACGACGCTACAGCTGGGGGTATGCAAGTAGTAGGACATCCTAATCAATACTTACCGCAGTTAATATTAGAATACGATGAGTCTACCGGAGATGTATACGCCGTAGGATTCAATAGGCTAGTTTACGGTACTTATAATACTGCTGCACAAGCCCCATCTCCTTCAATGGGTGAGAGCTGATGTCCACCTCAACTTCATCCGTAACTCCAGCTACCGGTCCTTCAGTTTACGGAGCACCAAACACCAAAGTACCTTTACCACCAGTGACCGCACAAAGATATCATGTCGTATGTAGATTCTGTAATGTATCGTGTGGATATGACGTATTTGTATTTCCAGTGGGAGAAGAAGGAGGTCCTGCAAAAGGGCAGAATGCTATAGTGTATAATTACATTGATAACGTATATGGATATAACTTACAAGACCATTATGCTGATTACACTCAACCTCTGGCTCCGCTATCTGCAAATCCACCTACGGCTATCCCGTGGATAGGAGAAGGGATGGTGAGTAAGACAGTAACTTATGACGAAACTACTGGTACTTGGAAACCGGTCTATATACTTGAAATACCGAGCTCAGAGTGTCCAGTAAACAAGGGTAATTATTCTACTAGGGGAGGAAGAAACGCACAAAGGATATGGAGCCCATTCCAAGATAATGCTGCAGGGTTTAGGATTTACCAGACTAGGATAAAGACACCGCTTATAAGGTGGAGCGGACAACTACAACCCGTAGGATGGAGCTATGTTATAGAAGTCCTAGCCCAAATTCTGTACTACTACATAACTAACGAAACATTCACTTACCCAGACCCAGTAGGGCCGGCGGGAGTAGAAGTTATGGCAATTAGGGATGATCACGGAGGTGGTATGGGAGGAGGTATGGTAGACGACTTAATGCCAGGGTTATTGCTCCACACGGGTGTCGCCACACCTTTCGTTAGGTTACACAACCGGGCTGCCTTCACAGCAGAGACTGCCGCTATATTTGACGTAACCGGAGGCGGTTTTATTAATAATCTTAGTATGCTAGACATTAGCATAACAGACGTAATGGTAATGGTGGGTGCTAACGAGTACGCCACGGCTACAATTAACTTAATTCAGCACATATTTGACAACTTAAGAGGAGTAACACAGAAAAGGAAGGCCACGTGGTTCGAGAGCGGTGAACCGACTCCACCCGGTAAAGCGATAGTAGTCGATGCCAGGCCTTCAGAGACAGCTCATGCCGTTGCAGCGGCTGTAGGTTGTAGTTTAGAACAAGCTATGAATGGAACGTGCAATGTAGACTCTAACGGCGAACCGCAAGTATTAGCAGTCCAAGTTAATCCTGGTACAGACGCAGAGCTATTTAACGCTGTAGCCGCTTACATCTACTACACTTATCCCGACGTAGTTAATTACTTCATAAATAACGTCTATCAAGGAAGTTCTGCACAAGCAAACGGGTTCACGTTTAATATGAACAACTATAACTTATACATCCAATACTTACAATCCAAGAGCTTAAGCGAATGGCTATCTGAGGCTGAACAGATAACCGGAGTATCACAAAATATTATCCAATTATTAGGAGATATGCTCGCAAAACCTAAGATGGGTAGTAATGGACAGCAATACTATAAGAGGGTGTTGATAGAATTCGAGAAAGGTCTTATATGGTCTGCCAATTATACTCCAATGTACGCCCTAGGAGACCTAGCTGTAATTGTAGGTGCTACATCCGGAAGACCGGGTACTGGTATTGCCAGGTCATTCGGTCATCAGGAAGGTGCCGCATTCCCAGTACCTCCCCCACCGCCTTGGTATCAGCAATTAGGTCTACCGTTAAACCAAGGGAGGGTGACATGGATACCAATGAGCCAATACGTACCACAACAGCTACAAAAACAAGGAATGGAAGTAAATGCGCAGAACGTTATAAGTTTCATAAAGAGCTTTTACCAGAATTACACTAACACTCTAGTACCTCAAAGTCACCAGTATAACCCAATAGTCGATTATCTAGTTTACAGCGGGTATGGTAAAGTATTATGGGCGTTCACAGTTAATACTTACAAGCAAACAATGGCTGGAGGAAAATTTACTTTAACAGTTAACAATAGGGCCCAGCTGCTACAGGAGTGCGTAGAGAACGTGCTAAGCTTAGGTGTACCTTCAACAAGTACATCTTCGATAAATTCAAGCTCACCGTACTATGACGTTAACTCCGTAAGCGCTACAATACCTAACTTCCCGACACCAGATCAATACGCTCAAGCAGTTATATCTTGCTTAAGCGGTTCAAACAAGACCCCCGGTGCATTATTTGTAGTGGGAAGTGACGTAGTCCTCAACCAGAACGGGATATTGGAAACTGCAGCCCACGTAATTATACCTAATGCGACAACCCACGGTGAGACTTACGATCTGAGGTGGAACGGGCATGACAGGAGGATGAGATTAGTAGAGCCCTTCATGCCACCGCCCGGTATAGCAATGCCAACCGTATGGGTTTACGCAATGATAGCCTACAGAATTTACCAGTTGCTACAGAGTAACGGGATGGGTAACTCACCGCAAGCGCAGAGGATTTATCAAGCTTTCAACCCAATATGGCAATCCTTAACGAATAACATGAAGCAGAACTCGCAACCGTTATCATTAATTCCACAGTTCAGTGAGAACTACTTCGATTATAACTGGTTTGCAATTTACAGTGACATATGGACTTACTATCTTGCTAACGGACCGGCGAACTTCTCCTGGTGGCCATACGGTATCGCAGTGCCATTGCAGTTTGCACCGACTTCTTCAACAGGTTGGGCGTCAGTAAAGTTATTCTATTTAATGTTAGCTAGGACTATAGGGATACAATTACCTATATTAGGCGCTACTTGCAGCGGTGCTGTGTGCTCGCCTTCAGAGCTTACAAAGGAGGGCGTAATGCAAGCTTGTAGTCAAGGCGGTACTATAACAATGTACGGTTTAGTTAACTACTTCGAACCCGTGTTACAAAGTCAGTTCAGAGTGGAGCGGATAACCATAGACTGTAACCAAGCAGTGACTGTGGGTAATAATGTATTACCGCTAATAACTAGGGATGTAATTTACGTGACCCCAGATCAAGTACAGTCAATGTTCGGCTATTCTTATGACGACCTAAAGGCTGCGGTAGTAAATACACTTAACCCATTCCCGATGCCTTATGTAGGAATATTAGCTTATGCAGCACAACAGCAGAGTAAATATAAGTACTGGGTTAACAACGGTAGGTGGAATATAATTTGGCAGTCAGGGTTTGTTGATTTCCAAGTACCAGAAATATACCAAAGGGTTCCATTCGCGATAATTGAAATGAACGCACAGGACGCCCAGAACGAGGGACTGGAGAACGGCGACATCGTTATGCTATACAACGATTGGGGTACACTAACTGGCGTAGTATGGATTTCAAACACTGTAGCTCCAGGGTCATTGTTTGTTGCCATGAGTTTCCCAACATCTCCCGGAGCTAACCAGTTAACTACTCCAACAATTGACCCAGTATCTGATAACCCAATGTATAAGTGGACTTGGGCTAATATAACAAAGGTAGGAACGCTACCACCTGAAGTTAAGCAGCAGATAACATTTGCGCCAGTTCAGTTCAATATACCTAGCAGTTCATCTTCTTCTAGTTCATAACTTTTTTTCCATTATATTCAAAAATTTATTTTCTGATTAACTTAGTTAATCATCAAAATAATAGATTTCTGATTTTATATTAAATAATTAAAAAAGGAAGAATAATAAGACGATATTTCGAAAATCATGAATAGGAAGGTAACTACTGGGTACTTATAAATTAGTAATTAAAGACCTTTTATATGAATATATACGAATTGTTCAAAGCGGAACTAAACAAGCCTAACGTGAACTTTTGTGCTAATTTTATCCGATTAGAGAAGTGAGTATGCACTAACTACTTATCCATCTATTAATCTTATTCTTCTTTATTTAACATATACAAATTAAGTTCTCATATCTTTTAGCGTGTTAATTGATGAAAAGTAACTTTATTTATTTTTTAAACAATTGAAGTATGTGGAGAGCTCATTAAAACCATTATATTACCTGCCTTTTATGCTCATAGGCTTCTTTATAATTTACTCCGCTCCATTTTCTCCAAATTATTCACTTTACGTAATTTTCGGTAATGTTTTGTTCTGGTTATCCCTAGTAACATTTGTTTTTAAAACCGGATTAAAACAAGTCTTTAACTACCTATCCCGTAATATGAATAAAAAAGGTTACGTAATATATGGTATTTATCTATCATTTCATTATATAGTATATAGTATCGCTTTGGAAAGGATCTTAACTATTATTTATGGTCAACTCTTTTCTATTTCTGAGTCATTTGTTTCTTTTAATGTGTCTCCTTATTACCCGGGTGGTTTGTACGCTGCATTAGTCAATTTACTATTTAATCCCAGCGTAACAATAGGATTTCCTCCAAATTTCTTTCTAGAACTAACCTTCTACTCATTGTTCATGGGGTTTATAATAGGAGGAATAGTCACAGCTACGATTCTAAGGGTAATGGATATGTCTAAGTTTATAAAAGTCAGAGCAATTCTAATAGCCCCAGTAATGGGAGTAATAGCTGGTGGAAGTTGTTGTGTGTCAATTCCACTTATTCTGGCTACAGCTATACCCGCGGCAAACGTTTTACTGTTTGTATCTAGCGGAGAAACAGCACTCTTCTTAGCTTATATTCTTCTTCCTCCGGTAACGGCTTTTGCTTTAGCTCTTCATTTCAGGACTTTGTTCCCTAAGGCTCCTAAACTGTTTAGAATAGCTAAAAGTGAAGAAAAAAGCAAGTAGAGCAGTGTAAGCTGATATCGAGACACTATTAAAATAAAAAATGATGTAGAACAGATTAACGACTGCATGATATTACAAAGAAAGGGGGTTAAGGGGGCAGAAAGCCTCGCCAGCGGGGATGGATAGCCCTTATATTTAAATACTTCTTTGTCAAAATTTCTCTTAGCGATGCTAATGACGCTCCTTATATAAAACATATTAGTCAGATCTGTGTAATACAGATCTGACTGGGGTGTAGGCCGTGACGCTCCTTGGGCTTAAAGTCTGCCGGGGAGCTTGGCTGCTTCCAACTCGGACCGGAAGTTGGGCAAAAAGCCCGAATAAAACATAAGGGTGAGTGTAATTGGAGGCCCCCAGTTGCAGGAATAGATGTATCAAAAGATAAATTAATTGTACTAAAATAAGCAGTTTAACATTAGTGAGTAAAGCGGGTTCCATGGCGTAAGTAGTGTGGACTATGCTCAATTTTTAAGGAAAGTTTTTATACCGGAAGCTTCCCAGCTCGATTGAGGGCTTAATGGGACTGTGGGAGGAGCAACTGTTATCTCCTTCCTTCAAGGGACTAGAGCTTAGCGATGAAAGTCCCCCCGTGGGGGATACCCCCACACCCCCCGATGCTATTTTCAAATGGGAGTGGTTCTCTGAGCCACTCGACTGCTCACCAGATGAGAGATGTAAACCCGAATCGATGGTGGGAACGATGAGCCCTTTGGGAGGGAACCCTCGACCCTTCCAGGGTGGTGAGGAAGTCAGCAGTGGTAATCTAACGTATTTTATCCCACCTTTTAAACGCAACAACTGAGCTTACTCACGTCTTTGTAAAAGGACAGAGCAACAAGCCTTAAGGCCTCAGACATAGTAGGAAAAGCGTGAACAGTGTCAATTATATTATCAACTGTTAAACCGAACTTCACTGCTAGAGTAGCTTCATTAATTATATCTCCCGCGTTTTCTCCTAACATTTGCACCTCAAGAATTCTCTTACTCTCCTTTTCAACTGCCATTTTAATCAACCCTCTCTCCTCACCAAGGATAGCAGCTTTAGATAACTCCTTGAGTTTTATCACTCTGCTTTCAGCATTTTCACTTTTCTTCCCGACTCTGGCAATATTAGGCTGAGTGAATACGACTTGAGGTACCGTACTTCTATCCACCTTTTTATGTGAGTCCGATAACGCGTTTTTAGTGGCTACAGTACCTTCGAAACCTGCTAAAGACTCTAGCATAACCCCACCTATTACGTCTCCGGCTGCATATATGTCGGGATTAGTCGTTTGAAGTTCATCGTTTACTTTTACTCCTCCCCACTCGTTGAGGTGAACTCCAGCTACTTCTAGGTTAAGGTCTATGTTTGGTTTTCTGCCAGTAGCTACTAAGATCTCATCAACCTCAACATCACCTTTGTCAGTAATTATCCTCTTTACTCCTTCCTCTCTTTCAACTTTCTTTATCTTAACGTTAGTCACTACATACACCCCGTCATCTTCAAGGACTTTTTGTGCTTCAAGAGAGATCTCTGGCTCCCAATCAGGTAAGAGCACTTTACTTCTCTGTAATATCACTACGTCTACTCCTAACCTCTTGTAAATCTGAGAGAACTCCAGAGCTTGTGCTCTTCCACCTATTACAGCTAACGAGTTGATCTTCCTGTCAGGATTTAGGGCTTCTACATTAGTCCAGAACCCCGCTTCTCTTAATCCGTCTATTGGAGGAACATAAGGAGAAGACCCTGTTGCAATTACGAACTTCTTACCTTCTATTATTTTACCGTTTACTTTCACGCTGTGAGTAGAAATAAAATGGGCTTTACCCTCAACTACTTCTACGTCATATTTAGAGAGTAAGTTTTCGTATTTCTCTTTCCTAAGCGTCTCTACTATTTTTCTTGAATCAAGAAATGCAGACTCATAATCTGGTCTTGTGTTAAATTCTTCGAATTGGTGTAATCTAACAGTAGTTGAGTACATTTCTGCAATTCTCAGTAACCTTTTCGATGGAATACAGCCCACGTTTACACAAGTTCCCCCTAAAGGACCGTAGCCTATTAAGACTGGTTTAACTCCTAACTCATTGGCTTGAATTAAAGCAGCGAACCCTGCAGCTCCATAACCTAATATCACGAACTCTTTCATTTCAGTTTTTCCTCATATGCGTCTGCACAATGGGAACAACAGAAGTAATGTTTTTCTCCCTTTATCTCTCTCGCATATATGTTGTCTTCAGATAGGGGAGCACCACAGTGTTCACATACTAACTCTTCTTTCTTTATTCTGAATTTCATAATATATGATCCTTTTAATGGAATTTAAACTCAGCTATATATGAACATATGTTCATTTGTTTTAACTCATCATTGCTTGCAATAGAGTTAATTAGTCCTTCTGAGATCATATAAACGTATGAACGAAAACTTAGTAGATGTAATGGCGTCATTTTTCTCAGCTCTTTCGGACAGAACAAGACTTATGATAGTTTTATACTTAATGGAGAAAGGGAGTGCTTCCGTTCAGGACTTAAGCGAAGGACTCGGAAAATCTCAGTCTCTGATCTCTCACCATTTGGCATGCCTCAAGAACTGTGGAGTTGTTAGAGTAGAGAAGAAAGGTAAGTACTCTTATTATTACATTGCAGATGAAGAGGTAAAGAAAATTATAACAATGGCTATTAACCATGCAATTCAATACGGTAAGTCCATAATGTCTTGTGAGATAATTAAATTAGAGAGTCTTGAGTCCGCTACCAGTAAGGACTAAGACAGAGTCTTCGAGAGAGATTTTCTCTGCAGCATCCAATACGGTAGCCGAGCTATATTCCACCAATAGTCCCATATTGGCTAACTTCTTCCATGCAGATATGATCTCCTCTTCATCTACTGTAATGCATTGATTTGTAGCCTTTGCCATCTCCTCCAATAATACTGGCTGTGTGGAAACTAAAGCATCGGCAATACTTGTCACTCTCTCCGGTGGAATATACGGCTCCTTATTGATAACTGAACAGAGGGGCATCACTTGTCTTGTCTGGACAGCTAATATCTAGGGTCTCTCCTCAATTACACCGCTCTTCAGTAAGTGGTTCAACCCTTCATGCAGACCCAAAAGAAGTGTACCAGCAGAGACCGGGATTACGATCTCTTTCACAGACTTATGTTGTTTCACTATTTCGTAAGCTAAAGTCCTTATCCCATCTCTGAAAAAGGGTTGCAGGATATGGGAAGCGTAGTATTTACCCGAGTTCATCGCTGCCTTCATGACATCATTTCTGTTACCCTTTACTTTTACAACCTTAGCTCCGTAACTCTCTATTTGTTTCAGTTTGACACCTTTAGCGTTCTCTGGGACGAATATAGTGGCGTTAATTCCCGCTGTGGCTGAGTAGGCTGAAATTGATGCACCGGCATTACCTGAAGAGTCTTCTGATATATCTTTTATACCATTCTGTCTTAAGAACGATATAAGAGTTACAGACCCTCGATCTTTGTAAGATCCCGTAGGGTTGAGGAAATCTAGTTTAAAATGAAGTTTTCCTATCTTGATAAGAGGTGTATTTCCTTCACCTAGTGAGATCCATTCTTTAATATAAGGGAAGTTTTTTCTTATCTCTGTATTATAATATCCTAGTATCTCTACCTTAAAAGGTCCTCCGCATCTTGAGCACGTTATCTCGTATATGTTTTCCCTTTCCTTGCCGCATCTTGCGCATTTAATTATGAATTCCACGGATGAACTTAGTAACATTAAACCTAAAATTTGTGTTTACTGTACTTATGAAGAATTTTTAACATACTTTTTGATTTCTATGGATGTATTTATAATGTTAGAAGGTTTTAATTCCCGTTAAAAATTGGAGATTGTTAATCCTTAGGATCACTATATCGATGTAGAGAAAAGATTTACACTATTTTGATTCGGCCTTAAATGGATCAGACAACTTTTTAGATTATTCTTCTAGAATTCTTCTGTCACTTTTATTATGTTTTTTAAACGAAGAAGCTCGATAACGATAAAAGTATTCCAAAGATACCTATTCCCATTATTATGTTTGGTAAAGGAAAAATAATTAGTTAGAAGTCCATAAATAAAAGCCATAACAGGAGATAAACTATTCAGAAAAATCTGAATTATTGAGTTTACTCTCCCCATTACTTGATTTGGGAATTATTCTGGTAAATATACTATCCAGAGGTATATTGATAAATGACATATATATACCTAGAAAAAAGAATCTAATGAATCTATCAGTGGAGATTTGGTTATTGCAATAACTAAGAAAGATATTCCAAATTCCATTGAAATAGCGGTTATAAATATTGGGTTCATCAGTTTTTAGCTATCATACTTCCTATTGTTCCACCTAAAGTCGCACCAATAGAAACAATAGAAAATAGAAGAAGAAAGATAGTATAGAAGATAGCTGAAAAATGGAGAGTGAAGTGAAAAAGTCCAGATGCATAAACATCTAGGGCAATAAAAGTACCGTTGAAAAGCATGCCTAAAATCAAAATAGGAGTAGATAAGATAACATTTGCCGATCTTCTTAAATCTCTGGACATACCTAAATCTTCAACATATTATCACCTTAAAATATTGAAAGAAAACGAGCTTATAATAATAAGAGACGTAATTACAATTACGAGACCTAGAACTATTATTCAGATAACACCGAAAGGTAAACTCATTATAGAAAAATACATAGAATTACAGGGAAAAATACAAAAGAAAAAATAAGGAACATGAAATCTTACAAAAATTAACTACGTATATTGATTGATTATAATCAAAATAGACTAATTATATCTTTATGATAGGTGTTCTTTATCAATATATTATTTCTATTATTATTTCTATTAATATTTCTACAAAAGCTACAATTAATAATAAATCCTTACGTGAAATAAGGAAATTATGTAAGCAAAGAGAGTCAGGTCATATATACCCGGTCTAGACGAAATCCTTTATGGTGGAATACCAGAAAGGAACATTGTATTGTTCTCTGGGCTGAATCCTTTCTCACGGTAACAGATATCTTTTTATATCTGTTTATAACGAATTTTCGTTGCTATATGATAATCTCTCACACCGATGTGGGCTATGCCCAAAAGGGTGGGAGTGATTGCAGAGATGTGAGGCCCGTGCCGTTGGGCTCGAAGGAGTCCCATGACCCACCTACAGTAAGTAGGCGGTTAAGGGCTAAGTCCCTACACTCGATCATGAGTGAACATAAAATGATTGAAATGAGAGCGTAGGGACAAACGGGCCCTGGGACTGGAAAGTCCATAATGGCAAAGCAGTTCATATATAACGGTCTAACAAAGGGTGAAAATGGTATATACGTTACTTTGGAAGAACATCCCGTTTCAGTCATAAGGAGTTTTCATTACTTTGGTTGGGATATTACCAAGTATGAAAGAGAGGGAAAGTTTTCTGTAGTTGACGCTTTTACGGGCGGTTACGGTGCAACCGCCCAAAAGGAGAAATATGTTGTTAAAAATGTGGATGATGTAAAGGAATTCTCCGAAGTTTTGAGAACTGCAATTAAAGAGACTGAGGCTAACAGAGTCGCCATTGATTCAGTGAGTACATTATACCTTACTAAACCTGCAATGGCGAGAGGAATAGTAATGACGCTAAAGAGGGTAATTTCTGGTCTAGGCTGTACAGCGTTCTTCGTTAGCCAAGTTTCAGTTGGTGAGAGGGGTTTCGGCGGACCAAGTGTAGAACACGCTGTTGACGGTATAATAAGATTAGACCTAGACGAGTTCGAGGGCAAGATGTATAGGTCGATAATAGTGTGGAAGATGAGGGACACGAAGATCTCAATGGTAAGGCACCCAATGGAAATCACTGATGAAGGTATTGTAATACAATGGGACAAATACTTGAGGATTACGAACTTTAAGGCAGAGATAGTTCCTTTACCGCAGAGGGAAGTTGAGGAGATGAAAAAAGCTGTCGAAGAAGCAAAAACTTATCAGAAAAAGGAAGAAAGTGAAGAGGAGGATAATGAGGAATGAAAGGTCTTCATTCATATTATAGCCCTTTCCTCCTTCCTCGATTTTCCTAATTAAATTACGTTATAACCTACATCTAGCTTCTCCGAACTCCACCCCTAAGAGTTGGTCATCTAAGCGGTTGGGTAATATGCCCTCTTCGTCTATAACAGATATACTTAACAGAGATAAGTTGATGGGAAGACTTAGAGAAGGATATATTATTTTATCTAAACTTTCTCTAAAATATGGGGTGGAGGGGGACTTAATGGGTAAAATCTGATGAAGTGACAGATATTATGATTTTGAAAGAAAAGTGTAGTAAGTTTAAGAAAAAGGTTTTAAGGTTAGTGATACAATTTTGGTATTTGCATGTTAGTAGGAAATTCATTATGTGTAAAGATACTACTTTTATCAATAAATAATGAAGGAATAATTATCATTAACACGATTTGATCTATTCGACTTAACTAACTTCTCCCTCCTCAGTAAGGACTCCTTTATTTTGCCAGTTTCTTATTGTTCTAACACACATATTTCATTTCTCCTAAAGATTTAACATTTTATAATGATTTATATAAGGAGAGTTTTTATACAAGAATCTAAAGAAACTATTTATGCATATGGGTTCTACAATTACAATTCAGCAAATAGCGGCTTTAGTTTACATTCTCGGTATGATGATAATAAATTTTGGGATCTTGGCCTACATTCTCAGGAAGGAATATGTCAATAAAAAGGCAATGTTTTTCATCGTCTCGATAATACTCTACATGGGAGTTGAGAGCATAGCCTTCGGCTACGTAGTGTTTTACGGCGGTACGCTGTTCATAGAGCCCTTGTTGTTGATGATCGCCTCTGTTCCTTTATTACTTTCAGCGACAGTAAAGAGTGAAATTATAAGGGTTAAATCAGATAATTCATCATCTTTACTACTAGCAATCTCGGTAATCTTTGACGAGTTTAGTATGGGATACTTATATTCCTCAGCTTTCGGCCCACGAATGTATAATCCGGTCATCGATGCGGTCAGCAACATAGCCTTCGGGATAATGATGTTTGCCGATGGTATATTCTTCCTAGTCTTAAGCAGAGTGAAGGACATCTTCGAGTTATCTTTGGCGACTTTCGCTATTTCCATGGCGTTTTTACCGTCAATATTTATCCAGTTCTCGAAGGAAATAGAATTGGTAGCCTCTCTGATCTCCACGACGATCATGATAATAAACGTGATCACTCTCTACTTAATCGCGATAAGGAGAATAAACCTCAAAGGAGTTTTAGTTAGCCTTTCGTTAGCCGCCTTCGACTTGTTTATGATGATAGGGTTGAGTACTTTTGCGGTTTTAAACGACATGTGGACTATTTCGCTTTCTATCTTGATCTCTATGGTTTGGTATTTCGTTTTGGTGATCAGAGATATCCCGGCAAAGAAAATAGATTATAAATTAAGGTACCCATTCTTACTTCTTGTCCTCATAAACCTAGCCGAAATAACCATGGGTTTTGGTGAAAGTGTTTTAGGCTTTAACATAACTAACTCCCTATTCGTCGCTAAAGCGATGCATACGATGTCTTCTATGGGCAGTTCCATGAACACAATGGCAGGTCAGGGTATGCACTCTATGTCTGGTAGTATGTCTTCAGGGATGGGTATGCAATCTATGGCAGGTCAGGGTATGCACTCTATGTCTAGTAGTATGTCTTCAGGGATGATGATGATGAGGAGTCCCTTCACGAATCCTTTGTGGTGGTTATTCCCGCTCAACCCTTATGCTATGGGTACGATGTTCTTGCATGCAAGCAGTAACTTACTATTAAACGCCTTTATGACTTCCTATATGTTCGTTATGGCGACTACCATGTCTCCCTTCTACGTAATGATGATGGGGGCTGAAATGGCTTTTTTAGTGTATGAGAGGTTTAAGATGAGTAAGAACTCGCAAGTTAAAAAATGGGCTCTAGTCATCCTAGTGGGAATTCCCCTCTTCGTGGTTGCAATCCCCTACTACACTAACTTCTACGTGTTCGGCATGAGCGGAATGATCTTCCCAGTGACTCTCTTACCTTTCGTGGTCTCGCTCATCGCGATAGCATTAGCGACGTCACTATTCGGTAGGAGGGCTTATTGTAATACCGTATGTATGGCAGCCCATATGTGGACTAATGTATTTTACGACCAGTTCAAGCCTAAGAAGACGAGTAAGATTTGGGAATATACGAGGTGGGTATTCCTTGTGCCAATGGTTATAGCTTTTTCGCTGTTCGTGCTAATGGAGCTCAAAATGTGGTCTCCACCTAAATTAGGCATGGCAAAAATAGATCCACTAAACTTCTACGGAATGTTCGTACTCAACTATGTGTGGTGGTTCTTCTACTTCCTCACACCGGTCTTCGGAGCGTATAGTTGTGCAAGACAAGGTTGGTGCGGTTTCGGGACATTTGCAGGTATATTCAACAAGGTTCTGTTTAAGATAAGAGCTAAAGACGTAGAGACTTGTAGGACTTGTCAGACGAAGAGTTGCGAAGGTGCTTGCCCGGTAAAGATACCGATCTCTGTTGACGTCCTCCAGAAGGGCTATAGTAATAGAATATCCTGCGTAGGTTGTGGAGACTGTGTTGAAGCTTGCACTTATAATAACCTAATGATTGAGGACATAACTACTAGGTTTAGGCATGGGGTCAAAGTGTAAAAAGATAGAGAGTTTTTATCTTTTTATCTCACTATCTCTCGATCTTTTTTAATTTTCCCCTTTCAGGTCAGATCTGAAAAACTCTCAGTCTTAATCTCTTATCATTTGTCAATTTTTTTCTCTAAGATCTCCTTCATTTTCCTCCCGTTATCTAACATCCATAAGTCGTTGTTAAAGAACACAAATACATCCTTAGCGTGGAGTTGTATCAGCTTATCCGATACCTCTTCTAGCTCTTTCTCAGAATATTCATAGAAGTACCAGTTGTCCCTACCGTGCATTCGCAAATAAACTACGTCATGAGACTTAAAGTAGTAATTGCCAATCGGAGAGTCTATAGACACAGTTACGCATTCAGTTTGTGGAACAGCTTTAAACCAGTCCAAACTCCTGAACTCTATTGCTCCTCTATCTCCTAACTCCAGACATATATCCTTAACTCTCTTTATGTTTTCATCACTTTTACGAAAGTTAGGGGGTAACTGAAATAGGTAGAAGCGGGGTCTTAATGGTTCGAATATCTCAACGAATTTTCTAACCTCGTCATTTACGTCTTTTAACCTCTTTACGTGGGTAATTTTCCTGTTAACCTTGATAGCCCAAGTGATTTCATACTTCCTCCACTTTTCAACTTGCTGGGGCGTAGGGATTCTGTAAAAGGAGGCGTTAAGCTCAACAGCGTTAAAACCGGAATATTTAACGTACCAATCCAGGTTTTTCTTAGGGTTCCACGGGTATAGCCATCCAGACGTACCTATGAATATCATTTATTATACTTCACATGTATAAAAACACGATCAATCTTTTAATTCTTAACTAACAGTCTTACGGTCAGACAGCCCCACTAATTCCATTACCTTTCTCCAGTTTTTCTCGTAGGCTTGAGAGAGCTTTATGAATTCAGGATGTTCCGCCACTTTTCTTATTGCCTCAAGGTCTATCTTATTTACGACCCCTTTCTCCTTCAGTTCCAACAATAAATATACTACGTTAAGTTTAATGTGGATATTCAAAGGTTGATACAAAAGCTCGTTCAAGTAATCGTCTGAAGGTTTCTTCACCAGACCTATCTCTAGAAAGTAGGGTAATAAGCTCCAAGCGCTTATTCTAGTATAGGGGTCTCCCCTCAAAGCCCTCTCGAAATACTCTACATTAGACTTTAAGACGTCAAGGCTTATTATCCCTTCCTTCCATAGGTCATAGGCTATCCACCAAGCATTTATATCACCCTCTCTTAAAGCTCTTTCCAGTTTTCTCTCGTCGTAGTCTCTCTTGTCCACTATACCCAATTTCACGAGTTGTGGCAACATCTGCCATGCGTGTAAAGCTACGTCAATATCTTCGTCGTCTAACATCTCCAAAAAGTAGTTCTTAAGCGATCTCATGTCAATGCTCTTATATAATATCTCAGCCTTCTTCCACCCGTCTAGTCTATCGTATTTGTTCTCAGCTTTTAATAATCTTTCGTAGAACTCCTTGTTCATATACTATGTGTACACTTTTACACTTTTATGTTTATCTACTAATTCTGAATTTTACTATGTATACAAAAAATAATATTTATAAAATTCTGTTGATGAAAGAAATTCTTACTTTAACGACACTAAATATCAAAGAATAAAATGGTAATTAACTCTAGCTCAGATCTTGTTAGTGACAAACCATGGCAAAACCTTATGTAGCTATAAACATGGCAGAGGTAAAAAACGATCCTAAAACCCTAGAGCTCTTCGGCAAAGTAGGACCTAAAGTCTGTATGGTGACAGCTAGGCACCCAGGTTTTGTAGGATTCCAAAATCATGTACAGATAGGTGTAGTACCTTTAGGGACAAGATGGGGAGGAGCGAAGATGGAAATGAGCCAAGAGATGCACAGCATCTTCCTGTTCCAATACACCTTCTGGAAAAACTGGAAAGATCACGAGGAAATGCATAGGCAGAACTGGGCTAACTTGTTCAGGCTATGCCTACAATGCTCAGATCAAATGATCTGGGGACCCTACGAGCCCTTATACGAGATAGTCTACGCAAATATGCCCTTGAACACGGAGATGACCGACTTCACAGTAATGATGGGTAAGAAATTCGCCGCAGGAGAGACAGTTTCAGTTCCTCCAATTTCACAGCCTTACGGTAAGAGAGTCGTCGCTTTCGGTGAACATATCGTGAAAGAAGGGTTAGAGAGCCAATTTGAGGAAAGCGCAATAAAGACTCTAGAGGCTTTCAGATCAGCACCGGGCTTCTTAGGAGGAATGATACTTAAAGAGATAGGTGTCTCACCTTTAGGAAGTTTACAGTTAAACGCTAAAGGCTTCCACCAGATACTGGAAACAGCCAACGGGATGGACGTACCCGACCCAGTCACTATATACGAAGCTCCTGAATTTAAGAACAAACCTCAAAGGTATATTGTCCACACGGAGTGGAGTGATACCAACGCTTTGATGTTCGGTTTAGGTAGGGTGTTAATACACCCTGAGGTGAGGCAGATACACGACAAAGTGTTAGACACCTTAGTATTCGGTCCTTATATAAGAGTTCTAAACCCCATGATGGAAGGTACGTATTGGAGAGAGTACTTAAACGAGTACCACCTTTAAGCCCTTTCTCTTTTTTTAAAATCCAAGTGTTTTTCCAATAATTTTTCTCAATTATATGTAAAGAATGTTGAAGTTCTTTACTTTTTAATCCAAGTGTTTTTCTTGAAGTGAGTAGTTTATGGTGAACTATTGAATGAACATAGTCGTCTAGTTCGTAAATTATTTGGGACTAACAAAATATTCCCGTATCTGACGACAAAGATTATATATAGCCACGACCTTACTCGTCGTAGAGACGTTTATGAACTCCACTTGTTGATAATACACGGTCACAATAGCCGACTCATTTACGCTCTGGAACGGCAAGGGTTCCCTTCTCGTCGTCCCCACCATCGATTCAGGATTACATTTGGTGGGCAGTCGAGGTTAACCAAAACTCCCTCACATGAAAAGAGAGCTTTCATCTTTAACGTCTAGTCCCTTAAAGGAAGGAGATACTAAGTACTCCTCCCGCAGTCCGGTTAAGCCCTTAATCGAACTGGAGAGGAACATCATTAGCGTCATTAACAGAAAATTAGAGAAATGAGGCATTTAAACATAGGGCTATCCATCACCTTGGCGAGGTTTCCGCCTTCTTAACCCCCAGCTTCTGTAATTCCGGAGGCATGAAAGTAAGATATTGGCTACGACATAGGTAGTGATGATCTTTATCCTTACGGCTACTTTCATAGTATATGCGCCATTGTAGTAGAGAGAAATGGTGTGAAGAAAAAGTTTTCAGACTGAAACTCAATTACTACCTATGAACAAAAGAACATTAACTGTCTTCTCGTTAGTCCTCGTTTTACTGATCGTGACAGAGTTATATCTGGTAATATATTACCACTATAAAGTTAATATAAACCCCTCAATCTTCTCTTCACCTACTACAAGTCCTCTAAGCCTCACCAGACCTCCAACCCCTTCCTCTACACAACTCCCCAACTTAACCTCTCCAATATCCGTGGGACTAGTAATGAATTACTATAACATTACATATAACTCTTCCGTAAAGCTCTTCTCAGAATGTCCTTATGTTAATAAGTACTTCGTGGAAAGCGACAACTTATTGGCAGTGATCGCGTTAAAGGACTTAAATGCCTCCATATGGGAAACGGTTTGGGATAACATCAAGAGTAACATAACTTTGTCACCTTACTTGGTATTAGCAGGAATACACAACTTCACGTGGATGTTTAAAGACCCCGTGAATGAGAAAGTTTGGGGACCCATCTGTACTATAAGTTTTAACGATTCTCCAAGCTACCTTGCTTGGTACGAATACGCTGACACTTCTCTTTTATTCTCTATTTACGAGCTTGAAAACGGGAACATAACCCTTGCAGAGAAAGTGTTTGAAACTACAATTAACGACTTCTGGAATGGTTACGGATTTCAGGATGAAAGCGTTACAAGTAACGTCTATGCTTCTTATAAGCTAGCCTTGGCTATCATAGCGTGGAAGTACATAGGTAAATATAACCAGACGTTTGCGATGGAGTATTTGCCTTTAATTCTTAAGATATATAACATTGCTAAACATCTGCAGTCCCCTATTGGAGGTTATTTCAGTAATTACAAGGTAGTGAACGGGACTGTAATCCCGTTAGGGAATGTGAACACGGAAACGACTTCACTATTTGTTATAGCATTTATGATACAATAAGATATAATGAGTTTATTTTCCTTTGCTCAATCGTCTCATCACCTAGTTGAAGCGAGCGAGTGTTTAAGCGATCACGAAATTACAGAAATGTGAGAAAATCAGAGTAAACAGATCCGCAGAGCTGGACAGTATGTAAATAGTTTAAAAACAAGTCTGCTAAGGTATTTAATAGGAATACGTCGATACCAAATCTTGGTAACTGGTTATTGGAAGCCTCTTAGACTGTTTATCTTACTTCATTGTCTAGTAAATATCTTTCAATTGCAGATATACTATCTCTCTAGCTTAAGACTTACCTTGTTTAAGCTATGAAGGCAATTGTCTACCTTACTTATTTAAATTAATTTAATAACCACTCATCTTAAAATATTAACATAAGAACCAGAATTTTAGAGAAATTAATTAGATTTACCCCTAGTTCTAAATTGGTCAAGGAAAAGAAAATATCATTCTTTGAATGGAGTTAAACCTCACCGCAAAATTTATAAATCAATGGTAATGTGATAATTTATGAATAGTAAGTTATTTTCAATTCTAGTAACCACGGCATTATTACTTTCAATTTCAACACTATCTTTCTCGTCCACAACACAAACTTATATTCCGCCGTTAGAACTAAAGGGATTTCATGTAGTAGGAACATTATCACCAAACGATAAAGTGACATTTACACTCTTCATTCCCCTAAAGAACGTAGGGCTACTCTACTATTACGCTTTAGCAGTATCTAACCCCTCATCACCTCTGTATCACCATTTCTTAACAAAGGAACAAGTTGAAAAACTGTTTTACCCCACTCAGCAGTACGAGCAAGTCTTATCTTATCTGAAGCAATCTGGGTTTAACATTATTTTAACAGCCGCAGACTCGGTTATAGTAGCTACTGGGACTGTTGGACAAGTGGAGAAATATTTAGGTCTAAACTTCGAAGTCCTAAGTAACGGGACATTAATTTATTACACTTCTTACGGAGTACCTAAGATCCCGGCTTTCGTAATTTCCTCAAATGTCTCAGCAATTTTCTTCCAACACCCCTCAACGCTTGTTACTATTAAGGATGTAATGAAGCTAAAGCAAGAAGCCGGGTTACCAAATACGACGTTCCCCATAGAAGCTTACTGGCCTACAGCACTTTATAATGCTTACAACATAACTCCCTTGTTCAATCAAGGCTATGAGGGGCAAGGGTTTAATATAGGTATTCTAGATTTTTACGGTGATCCTTACATTTACCAACAGCTAATCTATTATGATAAAGTTACAGGATTACCCAATCCGCCTAACTTCACTGTAGTACCTATAGGGCCATATAACCCGGCCCTAGGAATATTTTATGGATGGGCTGGGGAGATAAGCTTAGATGTTGAAGTAGCACACACCATGGCACCGAAAGCAAACATTACCTTATATATTGCTAACCCCAACATACCTTTATCATCAGTAATCGCCTATATAGTTTCACAAGACAAGGTTAATGTACTCTCTCAGAGCTTCGGAATACGAGAGTCTGCATTTTCGAACTTCTTCAACGGTCCTGAATTCTATTCTTGTGTCGTATTAACCGATGAGTATTATGCTATGGGAAGTGCTGAAGGTATTACTTTCTTAGCCAGTAGCGGAGATGGCGGAGGTAGCGGCTACAGTAATGGGCCTATAGGGGCTGTTATCTATCCCTCAGTTTCACCATTCGTCACCGCTGTCGGAGGGACGACAACCTATATACAGTTCCACGATGGAGTAGAACAAACTGCTTGGTCTAATTACGGCTTCGCTCCTAACGACGTGAATTCTGGTGGTTCAACTGGAGGGGTTAGTATTATAGAACCTAAACCTTGGTGGCAATGGAGTTTACGGACGCCCGCTACATACCCTAACGGTAGAACTACACCAGATATTTCGGCAAACGCTAATGTATATCCCGGGATTTATATAATATGCCCCTATAACGTGACTACAATAACCGGAGGGACTAGTGAAGCATCACCTTTAACTGCAGGGATTCTGACAACTATAATGAGTTACCTAAATCACAGCCTAGGCTTAATTAACCCGACAGTATATGAACTGGCAAATAGCCACTATGAAAAAGTTTTCAACCCCATAACTTTCGGTTATAACATACCGTGGACTGCCAATTACGGTTATAATTTAATTACGGGTTGGGGTACTTTAAACTCCGGTAACTTAGCTTTTTACTTAAACACTACAGAAACAAATGTCAGCAATATCTCAATAGACGTTAACGTTTATAATACTTCGGGGAAAACGCCTTTAGAGTTCTTCCCCGGTCAAGTTATGGAAATAGTCGCTAACATAACAATGAATGGAACACCAGTGACCAACGGTAGCTTCTATGCTATAATTGAGGGAATTGAAGGAAATCTTACTGAAACTCAATTAACGTATAACCCCTCATTAAAGGAATGGGTAGCAACAGTTACATTACCCCAAAACGCTAACGGTTTACTTTTCGTTACAGTTTACGGTAATGGGAGTTATGGCTTTGTCGAAACGTTTTCCGGGTATTATGTACAATTCTTTACTCCAGCTACTTTTACACCATTTGACACGCAAGTAAGCAACGTTACAGAAGCTAATGTAACAAACGTTTACGGAGTTCCGGCGAACTTCACATTAAGCCTAAACGTTTACTCCTATAACATAACTGACAACGAATACATTATGACCAACTCAACAGTATTAACCCCTATTTCGACATATGGTCCTTGGGTTGGTACTTTAAACGCTAAAATAGGAGATGATTTATTAATTGCCACTAACGCTTATGGTTTCGTAGCGTTCTCTAACGGGATCTATCTACAATCACTCTTTATATTACCACAAATAGTGGCGGAACCCGGTAGTGTCGCGGGAGGGCAATATATAATTGTATCCGGGTTAATAGAACCACCTACCCTTCCACTACAGTATTCTACAACCATGTTAGATATTCTTCTTGGAACTAACGTAACTGCTGAATTAGTGAGTCCTAACGGTAAAGTAATTAGCGAGACTGTCGCTTCCCTCTCCCCCTCCGGCGAGATACTAGGATTCTTATACGTTCCTAAAAACGTCACAGCCGGGTTGTATACGGTATTATTATTCGCAAAATATGACTCATATACCTTAGGGATGAACTTAACGGGCTTCTTTTATGGACAGATTTACGTAACACCTAATTACAACACTCCCATAATTAAAACCGCAAAGTATGCTTACGAGGGACAAACATTGCTCATTTATGCTAATATAGAATATCCCAATGGAAGTGAAGTAAAGTACGGCATGTATTCTGCGTTTATTTATCCACAGATTTTAAGCCAAGAGTACTCGCAGATAAGTACAGAAATAGAGATACCGTTGTGGTTCAATTCAACGCTTAACGAGTGGGTAGGTAACGTAACTTTACCATCAGCAAGTAATTTAGGCAATCTCACCTACTTGTCTTCGACAACATACTTCGGATTACCTTTTGACATAATGGTCAACGGAATATCATTTAACGGGGTTCCCACCATAAATAACTATAATACGAGCTATACTTTCTACGTTTATCCCTATACTCTGGTAAAGGGACAACATATAGATGAAGGAGAGACCTATAATGCTGTTCTAGAGAATGACATTATAACGGGTAAGGTCACTTTAGCGAATGACATACTCGTTAATGATACTATAGAGGGTAATGTAAGTATAATCAACTCTAACATCACTTATGTAAACGCAGAAGGGTCTAATTTAACACTTGTAAACTCTTATGTTAACTCATTAACAGCCTTAAACACTAAAGTCAACTTGGTCTCAACAAGTGTAAACGAGCTAAACTTAGAAGGTTCTTCAAGCGTTGAAGTTATAAATTCACAAATAATAAACGTTACTCCCTCCTTACCTAAAGTAAACGTTAAAGTACCGATGACTGCTACTGGTGAGGTGAACGTTAGTATAACTGTAAGCGGGGAAGATGTTTCACAAGTGATGTTATACATTGATAACACGTTGCTAACAACGTTTAGTGGTAATGGTACTTTCGTGTATACTTTAAATACTGCTAACTATCCAGACGGTACTTATACTTTGAAAGTGGTTGCGATGCAATCTGACGGATTAAGCTCTACTTACACAACCCATATCCAGGTTGAGAATCAGCTAGAATCACTAAATAATAAATTGTCAACGCTGAATGATAGTTTATCGACGATCTCAAGCTCATTATCCTCAGTTAACTCTAACTTATCTAGTAAAGTCTCTACATTACAAATAGTATCGATCATAGGTATAATAATTGCAATAGTCGCAATAGCTCTAGCCCTAGTTCGCAGAAAATAATATCATTAGCCCAACGCTTTTTACCCTCAACTCTTTTTTAATGATGGTTTATGTCCCTAGGTAGGAAAGAGAGGAATTCTTCTACTAATCCTATTAATAGTGGCTCTTTCATTAATACTCTCAGGGTTTAATATAACAACGGCTATGGCTCAGACCACGCCACAGATCATGGTGTATAAGGTACTTGGAAGCGATGATATAAATAACCCTGGAGCTGCTGCACCTTTATGGAGCGAGATCCAATGGGTAAACTTGTCCTTAACAGCTAATATACCGAATGCACCGACATCTGATTTAACTCGCTAGATACTAGTTAAGGCTGCGTGGAATGGATCTTGGATATTTATCCTTGTAAAATGGCATGCCCTAGAGCCCATTTTTAGTGGATGAAAATTATATATCAACACATAGTTGTATATATCAATACGTTTAATACATATAGAAAATTTTTATTATAGACATTTTATCATATCTTGATTCCTATGAAGCTAAGAGATATTTTCAAGCCCCTAGATGATTCTAATTTCAATGTTTACCATGCAAAGAGTCTTTTAATAACAACTCTGGGGATGTTTACAATAAGTTATAATACTACCTTTATAGCAGTAGCACTTCTGGAACTTAAAAAAGAGTTTGGACTTGTAGCAGGATCGTCACTATACGTTCTTTTAGGCACTGCGTCGTTTTGGACCGCTATCGTAGGTGCGATTCTCTTCGGCGTTACCTCTAATTTCAAGGGAAGAAGAGCAGTTTACGGTTATGAAGCTTTGCTGCTCTCTTTAGGTTCACTCCTCGGTGCCTTTGCGCAGAACGTATATGAGCTTATACTCACACAGATGTTGTTCGGATTGGGAATAGGAGGAGACTTCGTTATGTCTCCTATAGTATTGGGAGAGTTTGCCAACAAAAGGATAGGGGTAAATTGCTGGCATTTGCAGTGGGTGTAACTGGTCCTCTGGGGAGCATTGCGAGTGCAGCTACTCTTCTGGGGCTTCCTCTAATAGGGATTCACGGTGATCTATTGTGGAGATTGGTGTTAGGTTTAGGGGCTATTATTCCGGGATCGGTTATATACCTTAGACGAAAGGTACCTGAGTCCCCTAGATACCTAGTAAGAATTAAGGGGGACATGAAGAGGTACCAAGAGGTTGTTAAACAAGTGACTAATAACGATTTGACTGTGGCTGCTAACGCAGTGGACAAGACACCGGTGCTTTTTTACCTAAGAAAATACGCTAAATACATAGCAATAGCAGGGATACTATGGTTCCTAGACCATATGGTGAACCCTGGAGGTGTCTCTGAACCAGCTCTTGTGGGAGAGTCAATAGGTATTAAAAACACAGCTATCTTCAGCCTTGTCCTAACACTAGCTGCGTCAATACCCGGAGGTGCTGTATCTCTCCTACTGATAGATAAGTGGGGTAGGAAACCCTTGGAAGCTGTTGGATTCGCTGGAATGGCTATATCGTTAGTTCTTTTCGCGGCAGTTAAACCGCAATTAACGCTCTCAAACCCTATCACTCCGATAGTGGGAATGCTACTCCTTGGAGGGTATCATTTCTGGCACAACGTAGGTCCAGCTAACGTAAGTGCAGCGGGTGTCTTTAATGTAGAACTTACGCCTACCAAAATAAGAGGAATAGCATCAGGTATAGTTGTTGCAATCGATAGAATGGGCGCCCTAGTTAACTCCGCAATATTCCCATTCCTCTTCTTCAACTTCGGTCTTCCCGTTGCTGTAGGAGTCGGAGGAGCCTTAGGAATAATAGCTGCGATAGTGACGCTGGTAGCAGTGCCTGAAACTAAACAGAAAAGCCTCGAAGAAAGCTCCTTTGAGGATATGTGGTTTAACGTGGAAAACCCACTATAATTATCCTTTTTTCTCAAAGATTCTCAAACTTTTTAGTTTAAAAATCCTAGAAGTTGTAGCGAGTCTCTATTGGTGGATATAAACTTCAGCTCACGAGGTAAAGAGGACAAATATAAGTTAAATCAAGAGACGAAAAAAGAATGAATTAAGGTTTCGAATGTCTCTACGAAAAAACATACAAACACTTGCTTAGCTTATATATTTTCTAACTAACTTAACGAACTCTTCGTCATTAGGTAATTCCTCGATATTGAAGGTCGAGTTCTTCATTACGTTAATAACGAACTCTTTGCTTACCCTTCCTCCCAGTGTAGTAACTACTTTTGTGGCAAATCCCTCGGGGTCTTGCTTAAACATGTCTATTCCTTCATTATATAGTGAGATGAACTGGTCTCTAAACTCGGGCTTTACATGAGCTCCGCAACTTCCCGGAATTCCCAAAAGCTCTTCAAATGTGATCCCTTTAGCTACTCCCGAAGGGACTACAGCACTATCTATTTCACCTTTCTTGAGAGACTCCATTATCTTCTGTATGTCGTCAATACCTATGACCTCAGCGTTTAATTTCTTAGTTTCAACCAACGCTTTAGTCAGAACATTAGCAGCCGTGAGCATCTTAGGTACACCGATCTTCTTCCCCACTGTCGGATATACTGTCATTAGTCCTTTTACTGTAACGTAGTGTATCTTAAGTCCTCTTTTAGCTAGGGACACAGTCGAATCTAACACTATGTCAGCTGTACCTTCTTTAGCAAAAGACAATTCTATTCCCTTGTTGTTTACTATTACGGGATATGATACGGGTCCCGGTGCAGCTAGTATTTTCATAATAGTTTGTTAGTAGACGAACTATTTAAAGTTTCCTCGAGGATAGATTAAAAAGGTTCGGAAACGAATTATGATATCATGGACAAGAAAGTTTACCTTCAGATGCTTCTAGTAATCGTCTCAATGACATTTGTAATTAGGGCTTCCAACAATATGATCTCTACTACTATACCACTTCTGGTTAAGTATGACTTTCACTTCACACAAAGTGAAGTAGGTATAATCAGTGCTATCTTGTCCTTAGGTACTTTCATAACCAGTGGGCTCGTGAATTCCAGGCTTAAGACCTCAGAGAGAAGGAAGTTCTTTATTACATCCTCAGTGCTATATGCACTAGTTCTACCTCTATTTTACTTATCCACGCCTATCACGATTTGGGTAATCAGTGCCTTAGCCGGGTTATCTTTAGGTGCAATAATGCCAAACGTTATTACTTATGCCGGGCTATTGGAAGACAGAAAAGCTAGAGAAAGATTACTCTCGATCTACACTTTGGCCCTTAGCATAAGTCTTGTAGCTGGCCCTGCGTTAGAATCTGTGATACTCACGAAGTTCACGCTGAGGGACGTTTTTGTGTTTTTCGAACCTATGGCGATAGCAGCAGCTATCCTATCACTTTTCGTAAAGTTTCCTCAAGAAGAAAGTAAAAACGTAAAGGTGAATGTATTAAGTAATCCAGGTTTCAAAACAGCAGTGATAAATATACTTACTTATAATATACCTTTCTCTGCAATACTGGCGTTTGGTGGTATATACGCTGTTACAGACCTTCACGTCACTTATTCAGTTGTAACATCTCTCTTCTCTTTATTCTTCACTACGTCATTATTGGCTAGGATTTACCTTTCTGTAAGACCTCCACAAAGTGTTTCTCATCACGTTTACGCTGCAATCTCCATGACGGTCATAGGACTCATTATGATACTTACCTCAATAAATCTCTTAGAATTCGCTTTAGCCCTCTTGATTCTAGGATTTCCGCACGGGTTGACTTATCCACTCTCTGTGATTTCGATCAGCAGGACATTTAAGCCTGAGGAGAGAAATACCGCAAACAGTTCCTTCTTTGCGGTAATGATGGTCATAGGTATAATAGTTCCTTCCGTTGCGGGTTATATAGCAGACCTCGTGGGAATAAAGGATATGTTTGGTCTTTTAATTCCCGTGGTTTTGGTATTACTTGCGTTCTTGAGAAGGTATGTTAAATATGTAGACGAAATAGTTAAGACTGAAGTTAAAGCAGTAACAAGAAGTTGAAAAAGATGTTTAGGAGATGCAAACTCTAACCCTCACTCTAATAATTTGTGGCAATAATAATGGATTTGGTCATACTTCATCTGGAGAAGATGTACAATACTACTCAAAAATCTTTATATAAGAGATTATAGTCTATGACATATGAAATATTTAATAGAAGATTTCAGTTATATAATTCCCTTATTTCCAATAATGGCTCAAATTCCTGATAAATAATTTAGACGTTAACTTCGTTCATGATAAGTTGGTAAGTGATCTCACAAATAACGGTTTCGAAATACACAGAGACAAGCCTAGGAATAACAGCTTCTAAGTGCTTTAATGCAAAGCGGATATCAGATAGAGGTTAATACCACCAGCTGTCAGATGTTCTTCATAAAGGGAAGGAAGGGAAACTACGTTATAGATATAGAAGGGAGACCTCAACCCTAATTTTTCCTCGGCTTTCAGCTTTTTATAAGTGAATTAATAAGAATTATATTTATGATAATAGACCTATCAGTACCCGTAGAAAATGAGATGCCCTTTTACCCGGGAGATCCGCAGCCTAGATTGAGAGAAATCAAAATTAAGGACTACATGGTTCATGAACTCCTTATAGGAACTCACACCGGGACACACGTAGATGTTCCCTATCACTTTATCCCCGAAGGTAAGAGGTTAGACCAAATTCCGCTGGAACGTTTCATGGGTAAGGCTTACGTCACTGACAGTGTTGATCACGCCGAACCTGCGGAAATACTACTAGTCTACACCGGGACTAGTAAAAAGTGGAGGAAAGGTTGGAAAATGGAAGATGGTTATATCACACTATCCTTAAAGGACGCGGAGAAGATCGTGAAAAAGGGATATAAAATGGTGGGAATCGACTCACCCAGCGTTGGAGACACTGATGTGCACAATCTCCTATTACGCAATGAAGTACTCATTGTTGAAAACCTATCTCAGGCGTTAGAAAAGTTGGTAGGGGCTTTTGTATATTTTCAAGCTTTACCTTTAAATATAGCAGGGGTCGACGGTTCTCCCGTGAGGGCTATAGCGATAGTTCAGGGTATGGAATGAAAGAAGTGAGAAAAAAGAAGTGATAAATAAGGGTTTATTGCATATCAAGTTCCCAAAGCGTTAACTACAAATCTCATTATCGTCCCGTTTACAGATGCTGTAATAACTATTCTGTACATAGCACCTTGAGTTATAGGTAAAGTGTTAAAGTAAGCCATTACGTTAGTGTTTTGATTTGCTGGGACAAACTGAGGGTTAAACGTGCTTGTACTGAAGTTCAAGCCTTCAATAGTGGCTGAAAGTAGTGTAGCTGGGGCAGTGGAATACACTTGAAATGTGAGAATACCGTTGGGGCTTATGGTACCGTAAGGCTGTGTCTGGTAAATTGCTATCGGGATATTGGTAGGTGGATTACTCCAGCTTTGCGTAACGCTTATCCCGCTCTTAACTCTCCTTATTACCTCTCCTAGTCCGACGTAAGTCAATATAAACCCTATGAATGCTAAGATTGATGTTGCTATAAGGATCCCTCCGACCTTGACTGTAGATGAACTATATACGCTTCCGAGCTTATAAAAAGCTATACCGACCAAGATGTTAGCTATTATCCCTAGTACGAAGATCACGCCGTCTATTACGTAGACGAGAAATGTCGCGCCTGCTATACCAGATAAAGTAGAACCGGTGCTGAATGAGATTGCTATACCAAGGGCTACTAATAATACTGGTAATAAGAAAGATAATAATGCTGTAATTATCCACAAAGTAGTCCCAGTCTTACCCACACTTATATCTTGAATTATACCAGAAAGTAAAGAAAAACCTGACCTCAAATTAATTATACCCAAAATTTCGATTATCAGTGCTACTATGAATAGAATTCCGGCTATACTGAATAATGAAAGTGCAGCTAAATTGGAAGAATTCGTCGGAACTGAGGTAGAGTTAGATAATGTAACATTAGACAATGTAACAGTGGTAGTCCCGAAAGTCTCCCCTATGAATATAGCCACAATGATTAACACTATGAAAATTACAGCTAGAAACGCGGAGAAGATGTAATAAAGTGACCCTTTTTTCAACTTTTCCAGTCCTGGTAGTTCAGGGTTGTAACTCATTGTCTAAACTTCTCGTTCTAAACTAATAAATTAATTCATAACATTAATGATGATTTTTATTTTTTCTCTACCTCCTTATGGAAGTCTGAGAGATGATAATAAATTCGATTCAAACATACACAAACATCTTCCTCTCTGAGAGTTTAAATTTGCGCAAAGAGAGGTTTAATGATCTTTCTATTGTTGTTTGTTTTTCATATTATAGTCTAGTTACTAACATATTTTCAAAAATAAAAGTCAATTTAGTTCAAATAGTTCTAGTAAATACAGACCTTTTTAGATTGGTTAAGTTGAAAGCCCTTCCTTATCGTTTTATTACAAAAATGAGGGTTTGGGATGCCATACCTCGTGGAAGAGATGTATAACTTCTACTTTAAAATACAAGTTTTTTTAAAATATTTTTGGTAATATCTCTTTTCATCTGTATTAACGGAGTATAGAGGGACAATCGTTATCTTCCCTCCATGGGATTATCTAACGAGTGAGCATTAAATATATTTTCAAATTATGTTAGATCAGTGAGTTAAGAAATTACAATTTATAAAAATTTACATATTACGTATACGTATACTCAATTATGGTAAAGGTAACTGATAAATTCCAAGTGACTATACCGAAAGAGGTTAGGGAGAAGATTAATTTGAAGCCTAATGAAGAGTTTGAGGTTATAGCGCTAAATGATAATGAGATTCTACTTCGAAGGAAGGTGAAAAAAGTTAAGAATCCGTTAGAAGTTCTTATTGGTAAGGAAGAAATAAAGGAAGAAATTCCACCAGAGAAAGTTGATGAGTTAGGTGAAGAATGAATTATTTTGTAGATAGTAACGTCTTCGTTTACGCTAAAATAAATGATAAAAATATGGTAAGTGTTGTCAGGATATAATAAAGAAAATTTACGAAAAGAAAATCGAGGCAATCATAGACAATATAATTCTATTACAGCAGTTATGGGAATCTTAGGGAGGTAATACCAAGAAGTCGGTATTAGCGAGAAGTTTTTAATTTTAGACGTCTTCATACTGAAAAGATGTCAAACGGAAAAGGACAAATCGAGTTAGCTAAGGAGAGGCTGGTCAAGGCGGTCAACCAAGTTCTGGGCGTGATCAGGAGGAACGGGAGGAGCAAGAAGGTCGAATTGGCACTAGTCCTCATGACCCTGCTAGGTGGTAGGGCCAGCGTGAAGAATGCTGCTGAGACGTTCGGGTTAGACTACGCGAACCTACTGGAGGCGTTGGGAGAACTCGAAGACGCGTGGAGGGACTACTTGAAGGTCCTGTCGGGGTTGGTGAAGGGTGAGGTTGTTGTCATCATAGACGACACCGTGGACCACAAGGAGTACTCCAGAGGAAAGGACGTGAGCCCCCACGGAAACTACTGGATCTACTGCCACGCCCACCGGAGGT
>NZ_JBBHKS010000016.1:0-44007 GCF_037389975.1 Stygiolobus sp. CP859M
TGCAGAGGCTACGGTCTCCCTAGAGTAAAACCTCGGGCTAAGGTTAATATACTCCATTAAAATTAGTATAATTTGGGTGAGCACGGGAACCTTCCACCTAGTTCCCGTAATCTCACCTCCAGGTAATACCTCCCGTGCTCACCCTAAAAAAGTATTATCATCAACGTTCTATTAATAAAGCACAAACAATTCAAATAATTCATTTTAGATTAACAAAATTGTTGTCCACACTCAGATAGCGTCGTCGTTAAGTTATTTATATTTGTATAATGAGTATTACTTATGGGTAGGAAGCCTATATTTAGGCAAGACGTTTCTTGTCCCTCTTGTGGTAGTCATCATGTTGTTAAGTGTGATAAGCCTTTGGGTAGGCAGAAGTTTTTGTGTAGGGATTGTGGTAAGTACTTCTTGGGTGATATTATTTACCATTCTAGGAAGTTAAGGGAGGAGGCTTTGAAAATGCTAATGGTATGAGTATGAGGGCTATTTCTAGGGTGCTTAACGTACCTCTTGGTACTGTTTTCACTTGGATTAAGCGTTATGGTAGGAAAAAGTATGAGAAGTTGGTTGAGTTGTGGGGTAGGGCTAAGGATTCAGTTAAGGGTAAGGTTGTTGCTAAGGTTGTTGATGAGATGTGGACTTACTTGTACAAGAATGCTAGGGCTTTTTACAAGTGGGTTTTCACTTGTTACGTGTACACGAAGCTGGGAGTATACCTCATTTACTCTGTGGGGGATAGGGATGAGAGAACTTTCCGTGAGGTCAAAAAGTATTTGCCTGAAGAGGGGGTGAGCGATGATTATAACTTGTACTTCTGGTTGAAAGACCACACGGTTGTCTCGCCGGTTAACCCGAACGAGTCCTTCCATTCCTCATTAAGGGATAGGCTAATTAGATTCAAGAGAGCAACGAAGGCAGTAAATAGGAGCATTTGTAGCATGATGTACTCCATAGCCCTAGTCTTATGGGAGAGAAGGTTAATCCCAGAATTTGTAGCTTAACGACGACACTATCTCCACACTCATAATCTCCATTAGATAATGGAGGGTTTAATAAAATACTTTCTATGTAAGCTATTGTTAGTATTTCTTTTAATATTTAATTTATAAGCTATAGGAATGGAAATTAAATTACCTAGACTACCTAAAAGAAGAATATACTCCCATCCTACATAATAGTATAATAAACCACCCAGTATAGGCCCTATGACCCAACCTAAATTAATTCCAGCTCTAAACCTGGAAAAAGATAATAAAAGATCTTTTACAGAGCAAGAACTCAGAGCACCAATGGCCGTAGAAGATGAAGTAATATATAAGAAATTAAGGAATGCTTGAATACTTAGTATTATTATCCCTTCTATGCCACTAGTTAAAAAGAAGCCTAAAAATAATACTGTGGAAGTTGAAAATAATGAGATTATAATAGTATTTCTTGACCTGATACTGTCAGTTAAATGACCGGCTAAAATGTAGGATATTACTAATATGGGATAACCAAGAGAGTAAAAATATAATAACTAATAGTGTTGATAAATGATAAAAATCATAAAGAGCTATTCCAGTATAAGTCCATATTGCTGTTAGAGATGAAAATCTTATAACATTTAAGGAAAAAATAATCTTATCTTTCTTAAAAGTTCATCTAATGGATGATTTATAAATCCACCAAAAATTTTCACTAATATATAGTTGAGCGTGATCTTGAGTAGACATATTCTAGACATTAATCGATCTCTATTTATTTGTAGGTAGGAGGCGTATTACATCAATGTTTACCAATTTTAAGTACTCACCGCTACATTCCGTGAGCGTATTAAAAATCAATAAGAAAATTTTCAACTGATAGTAAATGTTTCTGATATTTCAATTTACCCAAGTTATGGAGGTCATTTGGCTCACCGTGTGTGATGGTTCCAACGGTGGTTTTATGTTGAATAGGATTCGCGAGACTTACTAAAACTCCTCATAAACGTCTATGAATTTCTCGTACCAGTTCCTATATTCACTTTTTGTTACTATGTGGAATTCGAATGGATCTCCTATGTCTAATTCTCTCTCGATAATGACCTCAATGTTTACTTTATCCCATACGCTTTTAGCCCTATCAGTGATTATTAGTACGTCTACATCACTATCATCTCTATAATCCCCCCTTGCAACAGAGCCGAAAAGTATTACCCTACACTCGGGATCCACCTTTTTAACGCAGACCTCTTTAATTAACTTCACGTAACGCCTAGCGTTATCAAGGAATTCTTTCCTCTTATCCCACTTCCTTTTAAGATATTCCCAGCTCATTAAATATCACCTCTACAACGTTTAACGCTTTTTCAACAGCCTCTTTATCGTAATTAGTAGGTAAATATCTTGAGGCAATATAAGCTTGTTTTAACAAATCTAAGGTAGAGATTTCTGCGTTTAAGACCTCTTTAAGCTTCTTGTTCTCCGTAAGCTCTATAATTCTCTTCAATAAGTCTACTATGTCATGCGTTTTTGGGAAAGAACCCGTTAATTTGGAAATGTAGTATTTTAGACCTAGCTGTAACGCCTGCTCTAATGAAAATAATGCCAAATTATACCTACCATCACGTAGTAGAAGCTTGGCGTAATTTAAGAAATCCAGTGCATTATTTTTTAAGAACTCCATAATTTATAAAACTGTATAGGACTTATAAATCATTATCCTATTTAGGATGTGGATAACAATTCTTTATAAATCATATGAAATTTGTTTTTAACTTGTCGTTAGGTTCATGCGAGAAATCCTCTAAATCACAAGAGTTTTCTGAATTCGATACTTGTAACCCATTACTTCTCGTTTAAAACCCTCTTAGCCTCTTCCAACATTTCCTTAACTCTATTTAGATATGAGGTGATATCAGAAGTCGTTAACTTAACTCCATGAAAGCTCCACACGTGGAGGAAATACGCGCTACTCTACCCGTCCAATACTCAAATACCTAGCTTGGTTGATAAAGTACTTGAAGCCTTACCGAGCGTATAAATATACCACCTACCCTCCTTAACGGCTCGCTGATACTCAGATAAATTAAACTTCTCTGAAAGGGCCTTAACTACCTCTTCTGCTGCTTTATAAGCCTTTTCAGAAGCTTGAACCGCATCACCCTTATCTAAATACTTAAAGGCTTCAGCCATATACTTCTCAGCCAACTCAATTCTGAACTTTATGCTCTCTTTAAGGTCAACACGGGACAAAGCTGAAAGTATTAACTCCTCGACGTCAATGCCCTTTTCCTCAGCCCTCTTTATTAACTCCTCCATAAGTTAAAATCTCCCAAAGAGATTAAAAAACTACAGAATGTCAAACTTACAGAGGAAGGGTTAATAAAGCGGAAAGTCTAAAAGTATAACCAGATCCATGCCTCTTGGTCACCTAGCCCTTATTTGGCAAACTATGGGCAACGTTATAGTTAACCAGAATTATGATGCTATTAATAAATCTCTCTAGATAATGAAGTGATGCCTTTCCTCTTTTTTCGAAAAGGTTTATAAAAACCCAGAGTTACTTGCCTTTATGCGTAAAACAATTATAGCGTTAATTGCTTTAACTCTTGTAATTTTAGCTTCTCTATTCTTTTTTTTTTATATAGGTATTAAGACGGAAAAGAGTATACAGAAGAGTTTAAGTACTACTACAACTGCGAAGGCTACGGAAACACAGCCCTTAGTAATTACTTGTAATGGAATAGAGGAGAAAGTGTCCTTGGGGTTTGACGGAGAATACTATGTCTTCGTAAACTTTACTAACGTTGGTCAAAAACCCATTGTAATACATACTATCAGCCTGTTTTCACCTAATTCCACAATTACTGGATCCTCCCTCCTGGCAGTTCCATTCACAATAAAAATATTAGACTTAAACAACGGAAAAACTTACGCGTTGTTTCCTTCAGGGCTATGGTCGTTATTCGTTAAAGTCATAAACTTCACGTTTTTCCCTGGTGAGACGATTTGGTTTAAGTATATGATATATTACGTTTGCAACACGAACTTCTCTATATTTTCTCCCTTGCATACTCACATTTAGTAGTATTACCGCTAGGAGAACATAAACTCTTAATTAATTCCTCTCTTACAAACACTACAATATGCTTACCTTTTAATGTTAGTATACCTTTAGGAGATTATGTTTTTGGCAAAAATAATACAATTTACGCAATATTACCACCTAACGTATCACAAGTTGAAATAAACGGAATCATTTCGAAAGTTGTTTTTCTAGGTAATTTCACCTATGAAGTGGTAAATTCGCAAGAGATATTGAATAACCTTGGATTGAATAGCACTGGAAATTCCACCGCGGTGGTACCAATGGAGATAAACGTATGGATTAACGGTAAGGAGTACAGCCTGTATGTTATAGGTATTTCGTATACTCCTAGACTTATTTAACCGATTAAGAAGTTATGCCTTTTCAACTCATAATTCTTTTATTAATCCGATAAAACACACAATATCCTTTGAAGGGTAAACCAGTGTAGCTATAGTATCACCTATATACAGTCGCCAATTTCCGTAGACCTTTAATGAATCGTAGAGTTCTAAGCCTAGATAACGCTACGAGATACTCTCTAAAAGAACGTAAAATGTTGGGAATGCAGATGAGTTAAGAAAGGAATACTGCTAAACCGGTGACTCCTAACCCTATCGTCTGTTGCATCCCAAAAGGGATTGAAAGGTATAGTTAACGGCGTAAAAGTGGTGTAAGCTATTATGTGTTGCATCCCGCCTACTGTAAAGCTCGTAATTTTTGTAAGAAAATCGAAGATTCCGTAAGTAGTTTTTAGATGTTTTGTGGATTACTCATTAATTTCCATTAAAATTAAGCGTGAATTTAAAAGCAGTGTAATTTCTAGACAATAAACTACTCATGTTTTCGTATATATCCTTTCATCATTAGCTTTGATAAAGAGACCTGCAAAACCCTTCGGGTAAAACTTATATTAGTGGGTATCACCTAGGGTAATTATGAAGAAGGAGTTTATACTAAAGATTGACGATAGAGGTAGAATAACGATACCTAAAGAGGTTAGAGAATTATTAAAAAGCAAGAGACTTAAGTTAAAAATAGAAGATGGAAAAATAATACTGGAGCCCGTGGTATTAGATGTTAACAAGTATTATGGTATATTTAAGAAGGATATAGGAAATGAAGACATAGATGAGATATTGAATAAAGCACTAGCAGAGGTATTATTAAATGACAAACAAGGGAAAATATTTTGACGTAAATGTGTTTGTATATTACCTTACTGGGGATAAAACTTACGGCGAAAGAGCAAAAAATTGGTTAAGCATGGAAGACTATAAATATACTTCTGTTGTGACTCCATTTTTATTGACCGTCGTATTAGGTAAAATACTTGGTAGGCCATTAAAGGATTACGATTTTATCAAAACAATAAATGAAGCACTGGAGAGCCTAGGAATAGAATACTTAGAACTGCCAGAATGGAGTAAAATTGTGGATAACGTTAAAAGATATGATATAGATCTAGAAGATTCGATACATGTTACGACTGCGTTAAAAACGGGCTCGAAATCATATCTGATGATAGCGAGTTAAAAAAGAAAGTAAAGGCTGAATTTTAGTCAATGAAGATTCTTAATTTATAAAAATGATATAGAGTGTTAAACGTGCTGAGAATTAATGAAAGGAAGAAAAGGTTAATCAAAGGCTTACATAATAGACACATGTCACCCTACAGCGCTGGGCTGTGGCCAAATTAGTCTTTAGACACGTTCACCAGGTTTTCCCATTCTTTTTCCAATTCTTCATTCCAAAAATCATTAAAATATTTCTTAGCATTGTCAATGACAAACTGTACTACGTTTTTTATATCCTTCTCAACCTCTTCTTTATCTTTATAGTTAACTAAATTGGGGTCAAAACCGTTATATGAAAAAGAATGTAAAGATAGGGCTATTCTTACTACTAAACTTACGTTATAGCCTAATTTTTCAAGATCATATGAAACTCCTATAAGACCCGTTGTTGGGACAGAATAACCTATTCTCTCATACCATTCTTTTTCCTTTTCAGGCTTGTTCTGAATTATTTTATCAAAATCCTTTACAATTAATGCACTTATAAATGACTTTAAGGAGATAAAAGCCTTAGACGACGCGTTAGTTAAAAGCCCTCTTTTCAACATTTCTAACGCCGACCTACTTTCGACTAAACTTTCCATAACTTTCATGTGGATATAAGATTTGGGATTTTCTTTGTAATCTGATACCTCGTACACAATATCATTATTCTGAATCTCCTAATAATACGTTTTACTGACGTTTATGACCAGAGACTTTTAGTTATTTTTGCCTAGATGCTCAAAATAATAAAAAACGATCTAAATGAAACTCAACTTTCATATTAACATATAATTTCTTTTAGACTTTGAGTATAGTCTATTGAAAGAGACTTCAGCAGGTGTGAATTAGGAGTCCTACATTCCCTTTCGTTTTCCGGGATAAGCCATGATAGATCTATTTAAGTGACTGTACCTTCTTCATGGCTAGTTATTTCTACATCTTTAATCATAAAGAAGGAGGAGTTTGATGAAGGAATGGAGAAATTAGATGAAAAAATATCTGAACAGAAAAATTCTTAGGTTAACCTTATTATTTTTTATATAAGCTTCTCTGCTTTCTGCGTACAGCTAACTAAAGCATTCCTTAAGTCTAAACTACTACCACAAGGAAGGTAGAGACGAGAAGTGGTCTATTCTAATCTCTTGATAATCATCCTTTTTGTCTTAATAAAAACATCCATATGGGGATGAACTTTACTCCCCCTATCTCGTCTTCGTAGTCCCAAGTTATAACGACTTTTTCCCTCGCCTTTACCTTAATCAACCCCTCAATTTCCCTCTTAGGTATTTCGTCCCTCCCAGAAGCGTAAGTAACTTGAATAGCTTTATCCCCCGTCACAAAGTCTATTTCATAATTATCACCCTTCAAATAAAACAGCTTTACACCGTTCCTTACCAAATGAATTGCTACTAAGTTCTCCATTATCCTACCCGTTGAGTTATCCAACGCTAACGCAGATATGAAACCTGGGTCAACTACGTAAACCTTTTTTGGTGAAGTCATCCCCTCTCTGGGCTTTGTGGTAAACCTCTCTGAGGTGAGTATCACGTAAGCGTTGATGAGACCGTTAAACCACTCCTCAACGGTATTGTTGCTCAGCTTCAACGTTTTAGACAGTCTCGACAGCGAAATCTCATTAGAGTAGTACTTTATGACATTTACCGCGAAAGCTTTGAACATTTCTACCCTCTTAATTTTCAACCTCTGGACGACGTCCTTGTAGACTATATCTGAGAAAATAGAAAAGACAAGGTCCTCAGAGATCTTTAACACTTCCGGAAACCCGCCCACTTTGATGTATTTCTCTAATTCCCTCTTTATCAAACCCTCTGAGGGAGTCGTAAATACTCCTCCGATTTCCTCAATTTTAACACCCTTAAACCTCAAGTACTCAGAAAAAGAGAACGGGAATAATGTAAAGTCAGTATGCCTCCCTGTTAAGGCAGTTGACAGTTCGCCAGAAAGCATCTTGGAATTACTCCCGGTTACGATTACCTTTTTCCCATCCTCCCTTAACCTGTTCACGAATAGTTCCCACCCCTCGACGTTGTGTATTTCATCAAAGAGGAAGTAATTCACATCTCCGAAGAGTTCATATACGGTTTTCTCCAGCTTGTGTAAATCTTCAGTCTTTATCCCTGCTAACCTATCGTCGTCAAAGTTAACGTAACCGAAGTCCTCGTTCCTCAAGAGCATTTCAGCCAGTGTAGATTTCCCGCTCCTCCTAACGCCAAGGATAGCTAAAATGTTCGGATGGTTGAGGTACTTTTTTAAGTCCGGTACGTCCCTCTCTATTATTCTCTCCCTTTCAAATTTTCTTTCCAGCCTAACTTTTTGGTCTACTAGGACTTGTTTTATCTCGCTCATCCCGTGTATATTCTCACCCTACTTTATATAAACTTATGCAGTATAGTGAATAAGCTTAAGGCTTTACTTATGCAGTATAGCGAACAAGAAAAATTGAATAAAAGCCGTGCATATCGATTATAATACAAAAAGTGTTGAAGGTATCAGAATCCAATTTACCAATCTTACGTCGCACGTACGGAAGGCTTATCTGGAGAGGTAAATGGGTTAAGACTTGGTAGCAGATCATTGCAGGATTAACGAAATGGGACAGTTAACATCATTGGCTATGAATTAATGACAATGTAAGGAGAGAGGCACAATTTATCTTCTGTTCTAAGGGGACTCTCACACTTCGTTTCTCCGGAAAAAAGATTTGGAAAAGGCCACGGAAAATATCACCGAAGGAGTAATGATTCTCCCAGCCTCAGAATACTCCCTCAAATATAGAGAACCTACTCCATGACCATTCATTAAGGTACCGTGCGATAATAGTTGGTTTCGTAGTTGCGTCATTTGAGCACTCAGATTCTCATCAATTTTTATAGATTTTTAAAGTAATGACTGTTATTTTAGTTAACATGTAAACACTGTTCAGATTGAAAACGAAACTCGATCCTAATCTATTTATACAATTTGTACTTAATTGGCGAAATTATCACCAGTACTCCCTTATCGAATAAGGGGACTGGATATAGACAAAGCATATATTTCACCTTTTCAAAATATTAATTATGAAAGCCCCGCTAATGTTGGGGATACACACTAAGAAAGGAGATAAGTTATCCCTCTACATACAGATTATCTTTTGGCTAGGGTACGTTTTGGTTGATGTCGGGATTTTCTTGAACAAAATACTTTTATTTGGTGTATTAGCTGCAGCTTTGATGTCAATCTCAATTATCTTAGCCGTAAAGTCATACCCCTATCTACACTTCAGAATAACACCAGAACGGGTTGAGGTAGGTAAGTTGAAGATACCTTTAGACAGAGTAAGAGAGATAAGAGTATTAAGGATTAATGAATCTACAGCGGATTTGAGTATAGTTTATGAAGGAGGAGAGAGGACTATTGAGGATGTGAAAAACTGGAAAGAAGTCTTAGAGACTTTTAAAAGATATAAAGAGAGTGTGATCTGAAGTTCAGGAGGTAATTAAAATATTAACTACAACACCTTGACTTAGCTCAGAGGTACTTCCGATTAATAACGAAAGTTGGATTTTTTAACAAGCAAGGGAACGTCGAATAACTATTATGTTTGTCAACCTAGTTTATTTATCCGTCTATTGCCCTAAATGAGATTATCGAGGTTTCTCGTAGTAAGCTTAAGTGTTTATGCTGATATAAAACGACCGTGATGGTATTAAAGTGGTTAATCTAAATGAGATAAAGTCTCTGACCTTCTCCACTTTTCCTATGATAAGAAATTAGGAGTCCATCGTTAAAGAAACACTCACAGCCGGGTTGGAAGTCAGTTCCTCTTAGTTTACAATCAATAATTCTAACCTTGTAGAAATAAAAGTGAATCTTGAGGAACTATATCACTAACAGAGCCATCACTAAACTTGTTGCTAAGGTCTCGAACACAGTCAAGAGAGAGGTGGAAAAGTATATTTAGTAGAAAAGTATACTTTATCTCGTGGTAACTACAATAAAAGTCAAAGACAAGACAAAGCTCGACCTTGAAAATTTAAGGGCTGAGATTTTGCTGAAGTCAAATACTAAGCTGACTTTGGAAGAACTGCAAGACTACCTTATATCCTTTGCAATTGATAATAAGGAGTCATTTTTTGAGTATGTGATGAAAAATTTCAAAAGGAAAAATTATGAGAAAATGAAGGAAGCTATAAAGGATTGGGGTATTGATACTAGTAATATTGACGTCGACAGTGTGATATATGATAATCCTTGACACGAGTTTCCTAATAGCTTTTTACAATAAGAGGGATTCCAGACATAGAGAGGCCCTGAAGATCTTCGACGAGATAGCCAACGATAAGCTAGTTATTTCAAATTATATCTTCGACGAGGTAGTCACCTTTTTAAGGGCTAAGGTGCCATGGATAGCTCAAGAGGTAGGTGAGAATATTTTGGAGAACTTGGACGTGATAAGAGTTAATGATGAGGACTTTAAAACAGCGTGGGAACTGTTTAACAAGTTTGATGAATTAAGTTTTACTGACTGTACCACTTTGTCCCTCTCGAAGAGGCTAAAAATTAAGAGGGTAGTGACCTTTGATCAATCGCTAACAAGAGCATTTGAAAAGATTAATAAGAAATAGCTGAGTTCGAGAAAAGGCACTTTAACTTAAGACGGCGATTCGATACTGCTTCTGAAAAGGCATATAAGGTCGTTAAGGAAGTTATTAAAGCCTTATCAGAGAAGTTTGATTTGCCCCTCTTCAATTACTCCCGTCCTTAGCCATATATTTCCTAGCGAGGGTAAGTCTAAGCTTAATTCCCTCTTTAGGGTCTTTCCTTGACATCGCTGTAATTATTAAATCCTCGGCATCAATCCCCATCTCTTCAGCTCTTTTTATCAACTCTTCCATCATATAAATTACGTAGTTAAGGTCTAAAATACACCTAACCGATTTGCACAACAAGAGTTTCACGATTCATTACGTCGGCTACAAAAACTTCTCACGATTATCGTTTAGGCTATGTCCCTCGGAGTTTCCGTGAACATTGACTCTTAAGCTTTTCTAGGTCAAATGGTTTTTAATTATTGTTAACTAGTATTTCTTATGGAGGAGTTGATAAAGAAGGCAGAAGATATGGGAATTAACGTTGAAGATATACTGATAAGCTTGATTAGTAAGAACGACCCTAAAGAGGAAATAAAGCTTAGGCTTGACCTAGCCAAAAGGTATATGAGGGAATGTGAGGAGTACTTAAGTAAGGGTAACGCAATTCAGGCTTCTGAGAAGGCTTATAAAGTCGCGGAAGAGTTGATAAAAGCTTTAGCCGAGAAGTTCAACCTGGAGGAATACCAAAAGACCTTAAGGGAGGGTAGGTGGTATACATATCTCCTTGTGTCGGCTTCTAGTAAGCTCTCCCAGAAATTGGGGGACTGGGTATTGTCGGGCTGGGATGCTGGTTACTCACTTCATGTATGGGGTTTTCATGAGGCGAAGCTTACAGTAAGTGATATAATACCGAGAGTGGAAAAGGTTAGAAAAATGCTAGAGGAAAGCGAAAAAATACTTACCAACAATTAGTCTTTGACCACCTAAGTCGGGCATACCCAAAGGATGTATCTCCTTGAAGTATATGGGATTAAATCCTGATTTCTTCAAGTATTGGTAAGATTAACGTGATTCGCACCAGCTTAAGGTTAATTTTTCGTAACGTCATGAAAATGTACTTGGTAGGGTTGCTGAAATACTATGTTGGAATTTCACGTAGTTTCGTTGCTTAAACACCTAGTATTCATACATCATTATATGCCTGGATACAATTACTCTAGCTGAAACTGCATTAGAAGACCATAATCCCTAAGATTATCCGTGAGTACCTAAGTACCCATTAACTAGTGCTTATGTTTACGAAGTTTAAGGTAATAATAGTACATGATTGGAAGATGAGCCTAAAGGTGCTGTAAATACCTTAAATTTAGTAAACTTGTCTAAAAGTTAAAAAAAAATAAAGGAAATGAAATGGGATAGGATAAAGATCAACGGTTGTGTACTTTAAAATCAATATACCTAACCTATTAGCCTCCTTATTTTTATTATGGAGAGAGCAAAACACTCATATCATGATAAAAGTTAAGAGAGTTTACGATCCTTTAGAAAAGGATGATGGAATAAGGATTTTAGTAGACAGGTTGTGGCCTAGAGGTATCAGGAGAAGCCAAATAGACGTTTGGCTCAAGGACGTAGCCCCTAGTGATGAACTAAGGAGATGGTATAATCACGAACCTGATAAATGGGAGGAGTTTAAAAGGAGGTACTTTGAGGAACTCAGTAGAAATCCTAAGGTTGAAATACTCTTACAGTTAATTAAAAAGGGGAATAATGTAACCTTACTTTATGCCTCGAAATCTCCCTACAATAATGCGGTGGCGTTAAGAGAGTATTTAGAGAAGGTATTAAAGGTTTGAACTCCATTCTATAGGTCATGTATAGAACCCCCTTTGAAGTAACATTACTAGTAGAGGATCACCCTTGTGAAGTAATGAATGTAATATCATTAACGGGACTTAAGGCGAGTGTGGAGAACGTTAAGTTAGGAGAACAGACTACGGATCATATAGTTAGTTTCGAAAAGGAGATAGGGAAGAATGAAGTCCTAAAATTAAAGTCAAATAGCGTTAAAGTGCTAAAAACTCAGTGAAACTAAAGTATGGGTGAGAACTAGTGGATGTGCGGTATGCAGGATACTTTATACTTCTGATGTAGTTGTAGAAAAAATAAAAGTACTAAAAGAAAGGACTTTACTCTACACTTTACTTGTACCTGCTAGCTCATCATTTAAAGAATTTTTAACCAAATTATCGAAAGAAGGAGTAAAAGTAACAGTCTTGAACGTCTCGGAGATATCTGGCGCAGAACTAACTAAGAGGCAGATGGAAATTCTCCAATTAGCATACAAGCTAGGCTATTTTAATGACGAAAGGGGTATTACATTATCTCAGTTAGCGGATAAGTTGGGAATAAGTGCTCCGACTTTGGAGGAGATATTAAGGAGAGCTCTTAGAAAAGTTGTAAAGTATTATTTGGATAAACACTGATATAATTGAAAAATGATGACATTAACTAAAAAATCATCTATTACTATACGTACTTAACAATCCTTTCCTAACATGACCATGTAAATTACTCAGGTCTCTATTACGAGAAATAGTTCTACAGGCTGAACAAGTGACAGAATTACTATGGGAAGGAGGCAAAGAAGAAATCGTATCAAGGAAGTTATGGGGAGTTTTATTGGCTAAGTATACGAGGAATTTTGAAGCCCTCTGAACATTATGTAAACATCTGGGGACTTTACTAAGGGGGTATTCGAGAGTCTACATGCGTTTTATGGCTAAAATTTTATGGTGTCTAGGAGTTGATTGAAATGCTATGTATAACTCCCGACTATTTAAGGTCTGGATAGCCTAAAACGTTAGGTGTGTTTTATTAAAATGCCCCCGTTATAAAGGATGTTGTATGGAAGTCATCACAGTTGTATCCGTGTGCGATTCGATATCTGGCGATGAACTCGTCCCATCAGTTATTAATGCTCTTCAGAAGAGGGTCTTAATTAGACCTCCTCATGCTTCGTGTTTGATATTAAATTTAGAACAGTTGGTAAAAGTCTACATACGTTCACGGATTATCACTACCGGTTTTCCTATTATCTACATCTTTCCAAGGTATGGGATTCTATTGTTTTATACTTACTTAAAGCAGGTGATTAAATGAAAATGAGAGTGAGAAATCACGCCTTATACTTCATAGGAATCTTGTCTTATGTAGTTTCGTTAATTCCATTCTTTGGAGTTAACGTAACCAGAGCTCTACTGTTGATCCCAGTAATAGCATATACTCTGCCTATACTTGAGCACTTACAACCTAAAATCATGACTTTAAAGATTGACTATAAGGATATACTGTTAATACTTTTAGCTGCAATTCCCTATATTTTTGTGGAAATTAATAATGTAATAATGTATATAATTGTACCAATAGTGTTATTAATAGTAACATTGACTTTCTATTTTAATAAAAATACGTTGTGGGGAAACGTTCTTGGCACGACATTTGTAGCCTCATTATCCCTAGTTTGGGCTTTATTTGAGGGCAACCAGTTTCTTATACCCGATATTTATTGGATATTATATATATTCGCAGGGGCCCTATACGTAGAATATAAGATACCTTATAGGAGACTCGATAAATCAATAGTCCAAGCATCTTGGATATTATCGTTAGTAATACTTACTTTGATTAGCTTAAACACTCCCCTATTACTTGTGTCGTTGATAGAACCTTCAACGAGGTTTTTAAGACCCGGAGAAAAGTTAAAATCACCTAAAGAAATAACACTTCTCGGCTGGAAGAATTCTAAAAGGGATGTGATCTTTGTGGTCTTATTAATATTATTGTCCTTGTTATCACTTCTCCACTATTAATTAGTAATCACGAATATTGTAATACCATTCGAATACGTGAAATAGGTACCTTTCTACCCTTAAAACAGTTAAAGACAAAATAGATGATGCACAAAACATGTGAGAATCTCCTCTCCGTAAAACAAGGGAATTAGTCCCAAGTTAATCCATAATAAATATTGACACGGTAGAAATAAAAATACTTTATCTCAATATTTTTATAATGTTGAAACAATGACATAATTAAATCAAAGGAAAATTAAACATTGAGCACTTGTATTATAGTTAAAACTAACAACGATAAGAATGATAGATTAAAAGGAGAGGTGGTAACTGGTTGACGACAAGGAGTTTTACCCTTAAAGATTTTATAAGACTATATATTACTTTATATACTTTATATACTTTTCATCAAAGAATTTATAAGCTACGACAGCTAATATTTGTCGTGACAGTCATTAGCGTAGACTTAGGGGACACATTAGTCGCCTTCACGCCGAGGAGGTATGAACTTATATATGAAATCCTTAAGGACCACGGTTATACATTCTCGCTGAGGAAAGTCTATAGAGCTTATGTAAAAGTAATGGCTAAACACAATTTTCCCGACGAGAACGGAGTTAACCCCTTCGATGTAAGGGATTTCCTCTACGAACTGGGCATAAAGCCCACTGATGAAAAACTGATAATGGAAATTAATGGGATTAAGAGAGGAGACGAATATTTCCTCTTAGAGGACGCGGAGGATTTCTTAGAGTGGGCTAAGAGTAAGGGATACAAAATTGTTCTGGTGTCTAACGCTACGCCTAGGGCTAAAAAAGTAGTCGAAGAATTGGGTTTGAACAAGTACTTTACTCAAACAATCTTTTCTTTTGAAGTGGGGTTAGTGAAACCAAACCCTAAGATATTCAGTATAGTTACTAGCAGAGTAGGAATCCCGATATACCATGTGGGTGATATAATGGAAATGGATTATGCGGGGGCTGAGAGGAGCGGACTCAGAGGGGTCTTGCTAAACAGATTTGGTTTTTACGATTTCGGGGTAAAAAGCTTAAAGGATTTAACAAAAGACTAAGGTAATTTCTCTACGTATGCACGTCAGATAAATGCCAATTAAACAAGCTTGCTCAGAAATTTTATGTCTAACTATGTGCTATTATAGAATTCCTTTTTCTGATTTATACTTTACTTCTCTGAGCTCAAAACCTTAATTCTCCTATATCTTCTCCTAGAATTATCTACTAGCTCTATCGATATTCTACGTTCAATAGTTATATACTTCTAGTCTTCTTTTAAACGCTTCTTTAAAATTTAACTATAAGATTGTAGAATTTATTATTTTTACCAATACTTGAAAAGCAGACTGGAAATTAAAAATTAAAATACTAATTACTCTCCTTCTACAATGAAATCTATATCTTTCTCGGTTTCAGTGCTAACGTCTTTCATTCTCTAAAAACAGCTACCTCTTATACTTAGGATCGTCGTAAATTATTATATCCTTTAACTTATCAACGTTCTCTTTCGTCATTCTTTCAATTTTCTCCTTAAGGTTTAATCCGTCGTATAAGATCCTATAACCATAATAAAACATGTGAGTTAACTTCAGATTACGATCATTAACTTCCTCTGGTTTCATTACCACAATATCTACTGGGAAGTAGGGTCTAGTAGTTTGGTAAATTTCGATACTCTTATGCAAAGGGTTTTCACAGCTCACAAATACTATTATATCAAAATCACTGTTAGGCCTATTCTTTCCCCCTAGCTCTACTACCGAATAATACTATGGTTGAATCAGGGTAAGCACTTATTAATTTTTGGAGGAAATCGCTGAACTCCCTTTCGTATTCCTCGTTTATTCTCCTCATAAGATCTTCAACCATTCAAAATCGCCTCAGCTTTTTTCTTACAATTTAAAGCATCATTTCTGGAGTAAAAGGACAGTAAGGAATACCTAGAAGAAATGCAATGGGGGTTCATTGTACAAGTTAAAATATCGTCTGGAGGATTAAAATATTTTAATAGCTCCACCAGGTTGTGAGTATAAGGATGCTCGTTCCTAGTTATCTCTAGGAGACCTTTAATTGCTAACTCGACGGCTTGATGAAAAAGAAAGCAGGCTAACCAATAATATCCCTTATTTATTGCGTCCTCCGCTGTAGTAAAGCTTTGCTTTCCCTTTTCTATTAGCTCGCTCATGAATGAATATTTACGACTGAGTTTAAATTAATAACATCTTAATAACACCTTTATCAATACAGCAATTTTCTTGACACCTCAGCTGAAATATGGTTCTTCATTTTACTATTGTATTCACGCACTATCTTATAGAATTTTCCTACTTTACTAATAATGGGAAGGTAGGTAAAGGGATCATTTGAAGTAGAAGCTTAACATCACCATATTCGGGTGAAGCATATGTTATTAATGACGAGATTTTATTTCCAGTAGACGGTTTCGATATTATTGTAAATTCGTTAGCTAATCAAGGTTTAGCAGTGCTTTCACAAGTATACCAAAAGGTATCTTATCCCACCGGGATAAACTCATCGATAAGTACTCTATTAATTTCAATAATATCAATTATAGACAACGCCTCCTTTAATTGTTCCTGAGTCATGTTGATACACACTTACAGACTGTTGCAAAGGAATTACAGTAGCACCCATCGTACTCCCTGGAAAAGTTCCAGACCTCAATGAATCAATTACTCCTCCAAGTCCGAGTTATAACACAATGAAACCTATAGTAGTGATGTTTCCCTCGACTAGCCCCAATGAATTAAGGGTAACTGTATATGATTCCTTAAGAGAGGTGTCCGTGGCGGAATTAAAAGTAATTAAAAGTAAGGAAAAGTTACGCCACGGGTAAACACTTATGATGGCAAAAAATGTCTGACTAAAAACCTAAAGCCCACTTCCACACCTTGACTATTCTCACCCCGTTTTCCTCCACTCTCTCTTCATCATCAAAGGTAATAACATACGCTCTCACCTTTTTTCTCTTCATCACCTCCCTTATCCCTTTCATTTCCCTTTCATCGTTTAGCGTATAAGTTACTTGATAAGCTTCCGTCACCTCGTTTTGCTGTAATATTAAAAAGTCCACTTCGTTTTTGCCGTGATAATAGTAAATGGCGTCACCACCGTAACGCCTCCTCAACTCAAGATAGACCAGATTCTCAAGTAGTGAGCCCAAGTTTTGGTTCAGTCTGTAACCTACTACATTCGAGAGCCCGGTGTCAACGCTATACACCTTCCTCTCTCCCCTTACCATCTGGGATAAGGAAGGGGAAAGAGGTCTAACAAAGTGTATTAACATCGAGCTTTCAATGCAAGCCGTAAACCTCTCTACAGTCCTCAGGGGGATTTCCAAAGAGCGTGATACCCTCCTGAGGGAGATTCGGTTACCTACGTTCGAGACGTAAAACAGTGCTAAAGACTTCAGTTTATCTGACCTTTTAATTTTACACTCCTCTATTACGTCTTTGCTGATTATGTCGTCGTAGAGTTGTAACAGTAATTTCTCCTTTACGTCACTGTTAACCACCATGGGGAATCCGCCAAATTTAAGGTATTCCTGAAAAAGGGACTTTATCTCACTGCTTCTGGCTATCACGTCTAATTGTCTCTCCACTTTCACTCCCTTAAAGCTGAGGAATTCCTTAAAAGAGAGCGGTAATACTTCTAGAGAGATGTGTCTGCCCGCTAACACCTCTTTCACTCTACCTTTGTTCACTTTGGACGTTGAGCCTGAGACAGAGATAAAGGCTTCTTTTCTATCTATTAAAGACCTCACAAACCCTTCCCATCCCTTTACCCTTTGAACTTCGTCTAAGAAAATGTAAGGCTTACCTTTTACTCCGGTTTCTTCCTTGTATACGCTAAGCAGATCAAAAAGCTTTCCCCCCTCGTCAATTTCTGCCAACCTCGGATCTTCAAAGTTTATAATAAGAGTGAGAAAAGGGTTTACGCCCTTCTCTTCTACCAGTTTCTTAACCACTTGGTTAAAGATAGTGGACTTCCCGGCTCTTTTTACTCCCACTAGGTCACAAACTATACCTTCATTTAGTACTTGGATCACTTTATCAGTGTAATCTCTGGGAACACCGGTAAATTGAGATTTGTACCAGAAGTTCCAGTCTATCAATGCTTGTATTATTTTCTCTCTATTCACATGTAAAAATAAGGAGAAGAGTATTAAAAGTGAATCACTTGTGAGTCAAAAATAGCGAGAAAGTGAATCACTTGTGAGTCAAAAATAGCGAGAAAGTGAATCACTTGTGAGTCAAAAATAGCGACTTTTTTTCCCTCTTATCACGAGATACAATTAGGTAACGAAACTTCAAATAATAAATGACACGAGAGTTAAGTTATCAGAATGAGGAATACGCTAATTTATGCTTTAAAAATGAGAGTCACCTATATATATATGTACCCAGATACACCCGTCATCGACAGAAACTATCGCAAGAAAGATTGAAAATTTTATTACCTGATCTAAAAGTTACGCGTTGTTTTTACCACACTAAATCAGGATAATGGGTTTTTGACTCATCACTCTAATATTTCCCTTAATTAATCTGTATATTATTCTACTTCCCTTGCAGGAACGATTCCAGTAATTCTTATTAAAGTCTCATATAACGTATATGATGTGAATAAGTCAGTATATATAATAAACTTGGTGTTAGTCACATTATTGTACGTGTGGATAGTGTCTCTTTACCCATTTCCAAACTCATATTTCCTGCTCTATGCCGTTACAAGCGTAATTTTTCTAATAGTTTACGGTAAGAGGAGTAGACTTTCACCATTTATCCCTCTATTCACCTTCTTGTACCCCTTTCTTTATGTAATTACACAAGTAAATAACGTCGCTTACATCCACAATCTGATAACAAGTGAAGCCTATCTTTCTCTGGTTGGTCTCATATCAGGTTTATTAATTGTTTATAAGGGCAATGGAAATAGCGGAATAATTGTCAACGTGATTGGAATTTTCATAGCCTATCTTTACGCAATGATAAACATATTTATTTTTATTTACCCTCCTAATAGCCCTCTACCGTCATATATAATAGAGGCGTTCTTTATAGACCCGTTATTTATAACGGCAACTTTCTCTACAGCTAGAGCCCTCGGTTACGGCATACCGAGAAGGAAAAGTGGTAATTACCAAAATCAACCTCCTCAACCTACCCCTCAAAGTAACCCGCAGACGCCCTATCAACCTATAAACCCTAGCCCTAATCAACCTCCTCAACCTACCCCTCAAAGTAACCCGCAGACGCCCTATCAACCTATAAACCCTAGCCCTCCACCACCCGTGATATTTATCTTTAGAGGACTACCACCTAACTGCTTACCCCTGATTTATGTAAACGGAAGTAAGTATTATCCTAGCGATTACAATCGAGGTGACTATATACTTTACTACCCCTTTGACTGCAATTGGAGAGCAAGCAGGGTAAGTTGCAGTAACATAACTTACATTCCCGATAGGAGAAGTGGTAACGCTACTGTGGGGACTTCAGTAATAATAACTTACAGACCGATAGTCCAACCACAAACCTCACATCAAGGAACTCCATGGTCGTCATCTCAAAATCTGCCCCAAACACCTTCTAAACCGTTAATGGGCAGGAGTTTGAGTAATTGGGATCCTAATGTGTGGATAAACCGCACTCTTTCGGTCTACAAGATAGAGAAGGTGATAGGAGAAGGCGGGAACGGTTACGTATTGAAGGGTGAGTATTCTGGCAAACCTCTGGCTATAAAAGTGCTAAAATTGTACGGAGGTAATCCAGAAGAATTTTTTAGGGATTTAGCTACTGAAGCCTCTAACTTGGTCAATCTTAGCAACCATAAGAACATCGTGAAAATCTATGCTGTTAACGTTGATACATTTGTCATTGATGGTATACTGAAAGGAAGGACTGACTTATATGTGAAAAACCCACCGATGATAGTCATGGAGTACATGGGCGGGGGTACACTAAAGGACTTGTTAGACGAGGACTTGTTCTATTACAGCTCTAAGTGGCAACGGAATGTGTTAAGAGCTATATGCGGAGTTGCAGAAGCCTTGGGTTACATACACTCTCAGGGTTTCGTCCATATGGACGTCAAACCCCAAAACATCTTTCTGAGCGAGAGACCTAAAGACCCGTCTGAACTGAACAAAGTGACATTTAAGCTAGGTGACCTCGGGAGTGCTGTAAGGATTAACGGTAAAGTCAAGCAAATCACTCCTGAGTATTCTCCACCTGAAGTCTTTCTGGAGCCGGCAAGACCTTACTTTGATATTTACGCGTTGGGAATGACAGCTTACGTACTACTTACAAGAAAAATAGATAGACCTGACCTGAACGAGATGAAAAATGCTACAGACTGTTACATAAAGAGAGACACCAACTGTGTGAGGAGCGAGGTTGAAAACGCGAGGATGAAATTAATGTATTGGAATGTAAATGTAGACCCGAAAATAGACCCGCTCCTGAAGTCCATGCTCTCAATAGAATCCCTGAGAAGGCCTACAGCCAGAGAAGTAATTGACATGATAAAAAAGATAGATCCTACCATTTGTTCCTAGTCAATTCTAATATAAAACATTCTAGACGTGAAGACACACTCTAGAGTACAAATTGTTAACTAGGAAGGTCTGGTGAGAAAACGTAGAGTCAAGGCGAACTAGAACTCCTGCAATTGAAATAATCTTTTTAGATGATATTCTTCTCTCTCTACAAAGCTGACAATGAAGAAAATATGGATTATTTAATAGATGAAAATAGTATTAACAAGGTAAAATATTTGCTAAATATAAGTAATATACTACAATCTGATTCCTATCAATTTAAAACTTTAAATGGCTAAAGTGGATCGAGTAGGCTGAATATGATCCGCTCAGAGATCAAGGAGAGGTATATGCTAATAAACTAGCCAAAAACGGAGTCGAGACAGTTTCCACAAGATTCAACGGTATGGTCTATGGATTTCTAACTGTACCCGACATAGTAAGTCTGCTATAAGGATAATTGGCTCAACTTTAAAGGATGCTCTCTATAGTTAAGTGTGGAATGATTAAAGTTATTCTGTTTTTAGTGTTGTTTTTTAAACCCATACGTGAAACATGTAGGTTAACAAGTAACTAAAGAAATGTTAAAATCTTCATCCCTATACCAAATTTATTATCTAAAATTTCAGTAATGCCAGACAATATACATACATTTTCTACCTATAACTCAAGTGTTAACGCTTAAAGTTAATATTGTTTATGAAATCTTAATAATCTTCTCTCCTCTCTACCCTTTTTTCTTTGTCTCTTCGGTATATTAAAGAACATCTCTACCTGTTATATATTTAGCGCGTAGTATTCAGCAAAGGTATTTGGTCTTCACACAAAAGTCACGAGAACCCTAACAAAATTTTTTATCTGATATGAATTTTAAAACTTTTAATGAAGATAAAAATAATCTCACTGGACTTAGGCGACACTTTAATATACAACAGACCGTGGGGTTACGAAGTAATATCACAAGCACTCAAGGACTTAGGCTACGATATACCTGCAAAAAAGCTCTTCAGAGTTTCAGCTAAGATAAGAGGCAAAAAATTAGAACCTAACCCTAACGGAAATAACACACCTTCGTTAAGGGAGATATTTAACGAATTAGGGCTTAAACTGAGTGACAAAGACATAGAGAAAATTGAGGAAGCGAGGAAGAACGCTGAAAAAGAAGTTCTGATGTACGATGATGTTATAGAGTTTTTAGAGGCCGTTAAGTCTTTAGGGTTAAAGACCGTACTCATAAGCAATGCTGCAAATAACGGCAAGGCTAAGAAATACCTAGAGACGTTCGGTCTAAGGAAATACTTTGACAAGGCAGTCTTTTCCTTTGAAGTAGGAAAAGTAAAACCTAATCCTGATATATTCAAGCTAGCCATACCTGAGGGTAGAGGCAGAGCTCTTCATTTAGGAGACATTTATGAAGTGGATGTGATAGGAGCGATTAATGCGGGACTTCGAGGTGCTCTATTAGATAGAAGAGACGCCTACGATGAAATTAGTGAAAAGTACTCTAACTTAAGGAAAGTCCTTAAGGAAATAGAAAAAGAGAGTGTCTTGGTAGAGAAAGAAAGATGAATAGACTTTACATGTAGATAACATTGTCAAAGTCCTAAAGAAAAAGGTCTTAAAACTATGCAATCCGTGATCATACCGTATCTGACTCCTCACTACCTTGGAAGAGCAGGGGTTCCCCTCTCATCGTTCCTATCATTGATTCGGGTTTACATTTGGTGGGCAGTCGAGATAGCCATAACTCCCCCACATGAAAAGAGGGATCTTATCCATAACGTCCAGTACCTCAAAGAGATACTAAATGCCCCTCTCACAGTCTCATTAAGCCCTAACTGAGGAGCTTCCGGTATAAAAACTTTCCTTAAAAATTGAGCATAGTCTACACTACTTACGCCATGAAACCTGCTTTACTCACTAGCGTTAAACTGCTTATTTTAGTACAACTAATTTATCTTTTGATACGTCTATTCCCGAACTGGGGGCCTCCACTTACACTCACCCTTATGTTTTATTCGGGCTTTTTGCCCAACTTCCGGTCCGAGTTGGAGGCGGCCAAGCTCCCCATCGGGCTTTAAGCCCAAGGAGCGTCACGGCCTGAACCCCAGTCAGATCTGTATTACCCAGATCTGACTAATATGTTTTATATAAGGAGTGTCGTTAGCGTCACCGAGAGAAATTCTGACAAAAAAGTATTTAAACTTTCTATAAGGGTACTATCTGTCCCCTTGGTGAGGCCTTCCTCCCCCTTAACCCCTTTCTTAGTAAGGCTTTTATACGCTGTGGCAAGGCTCTAGTCCGCATCTTAGTGTACTCTCTATTCGCCTGAACAAGAAAATTTTGTGATAATTAATTTTCGTTTCAAGTTAAAAAACTGTATATCTAATAAACTTTACATGATTTTTAATATTATGTACATAAATTTTTACTTATGATAAAGTCTTATCTAAGGAGAGGAAATATAGTAAGTCTGATTGCCTCCCTTATAATTCTAGCTGGATTAGTACTATTAGACTTAAACGGAATTACCTACGCCTTATCCTTACCTTTCTTAGTAATCATGTGGATAGTATGGTTTTTAGCAATACCTTCTTTCCTCTCGTATCATAAATCGCAGTTAGAAAAGCCAAAATTGATGGACTACTTCGCAATCCCAGCAATAATTATTACCTTTTTAGGGTTAATATTGGCTTCTCTGGGTAAATTCCTCGGTATAGAGATAATCCTGGCAGGATATACGTTAGAGCCTATAGCTGGAATCTCCATATACCTCACTACTAAGAAGTTCAATTACGGCTACTCTTCATTGTTCTTTTGGGGAGCTGTGATATTTACTGCGGGTTTACCGTTATATCTTGTGAATCTAGGAATAGTGGCAATATTGGGAGACGTGGTGAAAATGGTAGGAATAGTAGGGCTTCTAATGAACGCTAATCTATTAGGAGATACAAAGTCACTAAATATTCGATGATGGTGTAAGAAACTTAAGTTAAGTAACATGATAGTTCATAAAGAAATTTCCTATACAAATGATTGTTTTATGCTAGCTCACAATAACTTGATACTATTTTGGAAAATTGACTAAAAGAAGGGTAAAATATCAAGAATTTCTGGTAATTCTTAAACAATAAGTTACTGATGTAATTTCAGTAATATAGCTGAGTATTCTTTAATCCTAATGTAAAACTACGTACATAAAAATAATTTAGTATCGTCATATCTTAACAAGTGAGTAGCTTATAAATGGAAAAAGAAATGACTAACCTTGACCCCATTTTTTGTAAAACCTCTGAAAAGAGGGCTCTTCATTATCACGTCGTTGAGTTAAAGTACAAAAACCATCTATACAATTCATAACCCAATTTAGCATTTCCCTGAGGGTCATTGTTAAATTCCATGCCAACTTGTATAGCGTTTAGATAGTATTGACTTGAGGAAAGAGAAGGAAAGACTTTGCTAGCAAAGTTAACAGACTGCTATATCAAGTAAGATAACGGTAAGGATATGTTGCCCTCTAGCTCCTTTTGTGACACATAGTATACGCCTATCCATCCGTTAGCAGAACCTGTATGAGGTAAAACGTATAGAGTAAAAGTCTCATTTTCAAGACTACCGTTAATAAAGGCTGTACCAGTCACATTCCTTCTCTGATAAAATATGAACTAGAAATGTTCTCCTTATGATACATCTAGATCATGACCTCTATACGGGGATATTGTAAGACGGTCACGTCAGGATTTTGAGTTAACCAAATATCGTAAGAGAAGTCGTCTATTCCTTGAAGAACCTCTCATCCTAACTGAAGAATAAAGAAGTGTAAACGAAACAACCACTTGTAAATAGCCCTAGTATAAGTAAGTCCACATCTCATCAACAACCTTAGCCTAACCCCCAAAACTCAACCTACTTCTTCCTACCATAACGCTGTGAACATAACACCTAGACATATTAAGAACAATAGAAATAGTTTGGCATACTCTACAAATCCTACTAAAATGTTTTGTATAAGGAGTCAATATCGCGAAAATGTATAGCTTAAGACCTAAGAAGCTCTACCAAATCAAGGATCTGATAACTTTTAATCTCACCCCATAAACTAAGTTTAGATGATACCGAGAAAGTATAAGGAGTTTGCCAAGGCTTATTTCTCAATCGCTATTAAGGATAACCAAAGGGCTAAACAAGCCCTTTCGTTGAAAGATTACCCAGAGTGCTTCTTTTACTCTCAACAATCTGTGGAAAAAAGCATTAAAGCAATGCTTGAGGTTAAGCTAGTGTATAAGAAGGAACACGATTTAATTGCTGATGCCTCCAACAATTTACAAGAATTAGGAAAAGATTTAGACATAGTCCTTGAAGCTTTGGATTATTTGTCGGGTGGTTGGAGTATATCTAGGTATCCCGTAATAAACGGGCAAGATATAAAAACACCGGAAGAAATAATTACTGAGGAGATGTGCAGACAAGGGATAGATTACTCAGAAAAGGTGTTAAAAATTGCTGAATCTTTCCTTAGAAAATATGGAATTATTTAACTTAGCAAGGGAGAAGATAATACGAGACGACGTTTTAGCCATAATATTCTTCGGCAGTAGGGTAATAGGGAAGTACAGAAAAGATTCCGACGTAGACGTGCTAATAGTGGTTAGGAAGGGCGGTAATAAGGACTTTTCTAAGGAGAGACTTTCATTCCTCAAAGAGACTGGAGTAAGGCTAGATACAACAGTTTTTGATGAAGAGGAGTTCAAGGAGAACTTAACTTTAGGCACAGTAATGATGGGTGTTAGTATTGCGTATTGCATAGCTTATGACAGAATGGGGGTCAAGGAATTACTGGAGAAGTATTGTGAGGAAGTCAAACCTTACAACGCCATACTAATATTACCTCATGGTAAATTTACAGTAGGTAGGACTATAAGGAAATGTGTGATGGAGTGAGATAGTCCTTAAAAGTATTCGAGAGTGAGAGGAGATAGGACTTTCGGTGATAGAAGCTTTTGTGCATCACCTAAGGGAGGACTTCTTTGATGGGCTGAATCCTTTTTCACGTTGATAGGAATCTTTTTGTATTTGGTTGAAACAAACATTTGTTAATTAATGATGATCTCTCACACCGATGTGGGCTATGCCCAAAAGGGTGGGAGAGATTACGGAGATGTGAGCCCCGTGCCATTGGGCTCAAAGGAGTCCCATGACCCACCTGTGGTTAAGGGCTAAGTCCCTACACTCGATCATGAATGAACATAAAATGATTGAAATGATAGTGTAGGGACAAACGGAGGTTGAGCTGGAAAGATTGCTATCCTTGAGAACGGGCATGAGAGGATGTAGTTAAGCGTTTAAATTACATTTACAACTAGGGTACATATATTCGTTATATGATTTGAAAGAAGGAAGTAATCTTTAAATTAACCCATAAGGCTATTACTAAAAAGCGTTTGTCATTAGGACATCAGCTGGTCTATATATTTCACCTTCTTTTATTAAAAATGAAGAATCGACCAGGTTTTTTATTAAATTAGTTACCTCTTTATCGTCAACGCTAATTCCCTCCTTAGCCTCAATAGCTCTTTTAACATCACTCCATCTACAACCCCTCTTACAAACCTGCATTATCATATAATATCTTTCCCTTGCCTCCTTCCTATTAGAGAGGAAGTTATTAAATTCCTCCTTAATTAACTCTACTGTAGCCGAAATAGTCTTCTCTAAAGCACTTTTATGATCCTTAAACTGCAAATAGTAAAACCCGTAATAAGTGAGCCAACCTGGAATACCTCCTAAATTATTATAAGCTTCTTCTAGCTCTTCCTCACTTACCTTTACATTAGCCTCCTTAAACCCCCTCCTTAGAAACTCTATGGCAAGGTCTTTATTAAATGGGTTTACGTAAACTTCTGTCATAGCTCTACCATATAAGGGTGACTTAGCATCGCCCAGTTTTAAAAACTTATATACCATACCTATTTCACTCCCCGTAAATATAAAACGTAATTTTAAATTATCATAAGCGTAAGCAAGAGGATAGAGCAAATTATAACCACGTAACTTCCTCAACTCTTGCGACTCATCAAATACTATAACCACCCTCTTACCCTCTTTTTCACTTATCTCTGACAACCTCTCAAACAAGTTACTCATATCAACCTTATTCTCTTTACTCCAACCGAGCCTTAGTTCTATACCAGAAATACTAACACCTTTAACCCCTTTAAACAAGTTTTTCAGTCTTTCTGGGAACGAATTTAGAACCCTCTCGAGCTCTTGCACTAAGTCTTTATAGTTCAAATAAGGCTTCCCCTCATATTTCCTCAAATCTATATAAATCCATATTGCATCCTCTTCCTTCATTAAAACTTTAACTATTGACGACTTCCCACTCCTCCTAATTCCTAAGATTAGAGTGATTGGATAGTTAAGCCCGTTTTTAACCTTCTCGAGTTCAGCCTCTCTATCAAACAAATCCTTCGGGTCTTCTTTAGGTTTTGGGTCGAATAACAGGGTATCCCCCCAGTTACTGGATATCCCCCCAGTTAATAAGAGTATTCAACATTAAGTAAGGTTAAAAAATTTCTATTACAGCAGTTATGGGAATCTTAGGGAGGTAATACCTAGAAGTCGGTATTAGCGAGAAGTTTTTAATTTTAGACGTCGTCTCACTGAAAAGATGTCAAACCGGAAGGGACAAGTCGAACTGGCTAAGGAGAGGCTGGTCAAGGCGGTCAACCAAGTTCTGGGCATAGTGAGGAGGAACGGGAGGAGCAGGAAGGTCGGGTTAACACTCGTCTTGATGGTCCTGCTAGGTGGTAGGACCAGCGTGAAGAATGCTGCTGAGACGTTCGGGTTGGACTACGCAAACCTGCTAGAGGCGTTGGGAGAACTCGAAGACGCGTGGAAGGACTACTTGAAGGTCCTGTCGGTGTTGGTGAAGGGTGAGGTAGCTGTAATCATAGACGACACCATGGACCACAAGGAGTACTCCAGAGGAAAGGACGTGAGCCCCCACGGAAACTACTGGATCTACTGCCACGCCCACCGGAGGTTCGAGAGGGTCAAGCTCCTCACGGTCGCCATAGTGGACCTCTCCACGGGCAGGGCGTTCATGGTGGGGGCTTTCCCCTACGCCGTGAGGAAGATGTTGGACTTGGAGATGGTCACCGAGTTCAAGACCAAGATCGACTTGGCCAAGGAGATGTTGGACGTGCTCAAGGGGTACTTCCGCGTGTCCATGGTCGTCTTCGACTCGTGGTACTGGTCGGAGAAGCTCGTGAAGGATAACGTGGTGTCTGAGCTCAAGTCCAACCAAGCTCAGGGTCGAGTCGGCCCGGGGGACCCTCGAGGAGGTGGAGGGACACCTCCGAGTGGGATACCCCCGGAGTCTACTACGCCTACCTAACCCTGGGAGACCGAGTGGTTACGGTAAAATTGCTAGTCCGGGAATATAAAAGTGACTCCGGGACACGCGAGAAGTACCTCTACACGACCGATCTCTCGCTTAGTGAGGAGGAGATGGAGGAGGCTTGGAGGATGAGGTGGGAGATCGAGGAGCTCCACAGGGACGTGAAGGCCTTGGGACTGGAGGACTCTTCGTTTTGGAGGAGAGAGAGGCTTCAGGGTTACCTCACGATCTTCACCATCATGGTCAACGTCGTCAGGGAGCTGGTGGGGGCTCTTAACCTGAGGAGTGTGGAGGCGTTCCTCAGGTTCGTTGAACGTTATTTAGGCGGATCGCTGGGGCTGATGAAAATCTTTAAGTTACGTTAAAGTCCCATAACTGCTGAAGATTAGCTGCCCAAAATATGCTATTATAAGAGCTAGAAGAGCTAATCGGAGCTAATAAATGTTTAGTATCTATTATAATTTATTAATATAGTTATAATAAAAAATTTTTAATATTTAGATATATATCTTTTTCCTAACTCTTTTCTTCTACTTCTACCTCACTCGAACTCTCCTCTAGAGGCTTTCCCTTAGTCTCTGGAATTCCGAAGTAGGTGAGAACCGCAGCTATTAAGGCTACTATACTTAATATGCTTATAGCGACATTTAACGGTAAATATGGGAATAAGAACGACGTTATAATAGCACCGATTCGTCCAGCGGCAACTGTAGTGGACTGAACAACTCCCCTTACTTTAGTTGGGGCTAATTCAACTCCTAGCAAACCAGCACTGATTGACCCTGGTCCTGCCTGCATGAAGAAGTCCATTGATCCATAGAGCATGAAAGCTCCTATTGCTGGAAGAGATGACCTTGTTGAGGAGAACAACATTAGGCTTGCAAACATACCTAAGAAGCCCACGGTTTGTAAGGGTTTTCTTCCTATTCTATCTATTAAGAGAATAGCTACTATGCCCCCTGGGAAAGTAAACAGAAACTCTACAAGTAAATTGAAGACAGCTCCGTTCTTAATACCTACTGCAGGGGCTATTTTTGAGGGTCCGAATAAAATTCCAGCATATGCAACTATGTCGAACAAGAACCATAAAAGAGCAGCGATGATGAATACTTTGTAAAATCTTGCAAAGTAGTCTCTGAAAGTGTTTACATCCTTATACTCACCTTTGATGTTCACATCAGTTCTAGCCAAAGTTTCTACGAGTTCCTTGAATGCTTTAGAATCACCTTGAATTCTTAACAAGTACCTCGCTGTCTCTGGTATCTTCCTTCTTAAATATATTACAGCTACAGCTGGTATTGCACCTGCTGCTAAGACCACTCTCCATATTATATTGGGACTTACACCTAAGCTCGTTAATGCCAAGTCTAGTGAAGATGCAGTAACAAAACCAAATCCCCACATCATTCCAAAACCTAGTGCAATTAACTTACCTCTGTCTTTAGCGTTTGAATGTTCAGCCATTATCATAGGTGATAATACGTAGTCAGCTCCTACTCCTACGCCTAAAAGCCCTCTCACTAAAACTAACTGTAACGGTGATGTTACTACAGCTTGTAATAAAGCTCCAATTGTCATTAAGGTTACATCGATACCGTAAAACTTTTTCCTTCCCTTATCAGATAAGTAACCGAAAATTAAAGCTCCTATTGCTGATCCAGCCAAGGCTGAGCCGGTTAAAAGGGAAGTCCATAGTTTATAGTCTGCGGAACCAGTTGCTACTCCAAAATAAGATAACACAGTCGTTAGAACTAGTCCTATTGAAGACAAGTCGTATCCGTCAGTGAAGACACCCATTCCCGTGGTTATTAGGGATTTTATATGCCATACGTCAAAACTCCTTTGGTCTAGGGGTTTGAATACATCCTTTAAGGTCATACTATATACTTCTCCCTCCTTCTTATAAAAATAATCTAATTACTTTATACAGTACTATATTTTTACATCATGAATATATAGTCATATATAAACAATATATCGTTCCTATTAGAGTAGACGTTTTCAGCGTTACGATAAAAAGAGTGTAAAAGAAAAATAACTTGAGAAGAGGTATAACTCTACTGAGATATTAATAAGTAGTGTATAATCACAATATTTCAGAGGCGATATTGAGAAATAATTCCTACACTTACTGATTAAAACTTAATGATAAACTCCCTAAAAGCACAAGGATAAATACCACTCCTTTATACTATGTAGTTTATATGGGTATATTTATGCGATTTAATTGCACACTTAAAACCCTAGTTTAATAAAATAAACCATGAACTTGTATGATCTATCGAGAGAAGTAAGATCTGTATTAAAAGAAGATAAAAGAGATATAGGTGGGATAATACACAAGGATAAATTAGCTTTTGTTCTAGTAGACGGCTTAGGGTGGAATATATCCCGAGGAATAGAAACTAGCGTTGAGCCCATAAAAATACAGTCTATATTCCCTTCTATAACTGTAACTGTATTTGCCACTTTACTAACAGCTAAGAGGCCTGGAGAACATGGTATTTTAGGCTGGAGAATATATAATAGAGAGGAAGGGAGGATTGTTAACCTTATAAAAACCCTCAGAGAGCAAAGTATTGAATTGGACACATTCTTTACAAATACGGATTCTGTCTTCCTTATGCCTGAAGTAGCTACCAAGAGTCTGATGAATAAACTCCAAGTAGTTCCGTACTATACTTACTGGGATGGATTGTATAAATTCAAGGAATCACTTGAGAACAAACCGTCAAAGTTTATCTTCTTTTACATACCTTACGTAGATGCAGTATCTCATCAATACGGCCCATATCATGAAGCTACAACTGCTACTGCAAAAGATGTGATGAAGTCATTAGACTTGTTGTCCACCAGGTTCAAGGATAAATATACTTTGTTGATTACATCTGATCATGGGCACACAACTATAAACAAGAGCGTTAACTTAAGGGAAGATATAGAGTTCATGAAGGAAATGGAGTTCCCTCCATATGGAGACGCGAGAAGTCTAATGTTTAAGGGAAAAAGGCCATTATCAGTCCTCAAAAAATACGGTACGTTATACGAGAGGGAGGAAATAGAAAGACTTATAGGAGGAACTACAAATGTTCCAGACTTCTTACTAATACCAGATGAAGGTATTAACGTGGTCTACTGGGAGGACGATATGGAACACACATATAAGGGGAGCCATGGTGGTCTAACGAAAGACGAGATGGAAATCCCTCTGTACGTTTATGAATAGCTATATAGTAAATTTATTTGTATATATATTTTATACCTAAAAATTATAAATATGTTTATTATTATTTTTCATATGAAAAATCCTCTAAAGGAATGGGACGAAAAAGGAATCTCTGCATTTCACATAAAGACTACCCTCGTGGCAGGTGCGGGGACTTTTGTAGACGGTTATGATCTAACTGCTGGGTCGCTGGTCTTTCCGCTAATCGAGAAGAGTTTAGGTCAAGGACTTGTAGGATCCTCTGAAATACTATTTGTAAGTATAATACTAGGCAATTTCTTGGGGGCAATAATATTCGGTTATTTAGCCAGACACGGAAGAAAAAAATTCTACGGAATAGACGCGATGCTAATGTCACTAGGTGCATTAGCTCAAGCTTTCATTTCAACTCCCCTTCAACTAGCTGTGGTTAGATTTTTGCTGGGTCTGGGTATTGGTGCCGATTACGTATTATCTCCTTTAGTGAACGCAGAATATGCTAATAGAAAGGACAGAGGAAAACTAATGGCAATCTCTGGAGGTCTAATGTGGAACGTGGGTGCTCTGGGCTCAACCCTCATGACTTTAGCTGTAGCTAACTCTCTACCTCCAGATCTGGCATGGAGAATAGTTTTAGCGTCCGGTGCTATACCGGCATTAATCGTTATTTACGCTAGGAGAAAATTCCCTGAGACTCCTCGATATATGTTATATACAGAAAGATCCTAAGGAACTCCAAGAAAAATATGGAATAAAAGTAGATAAGACTCCTAACGTAAAAGTGGAATGGAGTAAGATTTGGCTTACTTTACTATTAGCTGCATTGACATGGTACATTTTTGATATTGCAGCTTACGCCGGAGTATTCTTCGGGCCTAACGTGATAGCTCAAAGTATAGGAGTTAACGGGATAATTTTCGAGCTGATAGTTCTACTAGCATTCGCTATTCCGGGTAATGTTATATCAACCTTCACAAACGACAAGCTAGGTAGGAAGTTTGTGCAAGCCGTAGGATTTACGGGAATGGGTATAGCAACAATATTGTTTGCTCTATACGGATTGAAATCCACAGCCTTGGTAGCGCTGTCTTTACTTGGGCTAAGCAACATTATGTCTCAAATAGGTCCAGGTACAGCGGTAGGGTTTTTAGGGATAGAATTATTCCCTACTTTGATAAGGGGAGTGACCTCAGCTATTACGGTAATGGCTGGTAGGACCGGTGTTATAACTACGACACTATTAGTACCTATTATACTTCAATCCCAAGGTTTGCAGTTTACAATGATATTATTGGGCGTGATTTCATTAATGGGTGCATTAGTAACCATGTTCTTAATAGAACCTAAGCATAAAAGTCTCGATGAGTTCGAGTATCTTAAAGGTGAAATAGAAACATAGTTACTTAGTTTTTTGATAATTTTTAAAATTTTTCGAATAAATCTTAAGAACTGAAAATTGTAACTGGAAAACTGGTAAGACTCGCTAGTTTACAATTATTTACAGCATTTACCGGAATTCTCGTGGATTGTTTAGAATGATGACATTTATTGCTCTTCAGAACTTTTAATGGGGAAACATTAAGAGGAAAACTAAACCTATTATACTCGCTACGGCTTGAATTATAAAAGGTAAGACCGGGTAAAATGATAACATTAACGCATCTAAGTAGCTTGAGGGTAGTGAAAGAACTCCAGAGACTAACAGTAGGAGACCGTAAGCGATTTCAAACCTTCCCTTATTCAAATAGTAAAATAAGGTTCAATTTTTACATATCCAGATTATTTATTACTATATTCTCGTTATCTATCTCCTTTAGTTTTTTATCTAAAGTGAGCAACTTCAAGTTGTAAGCCTTTGCAGTATAATAAATTATCATATCTATTAAGTCGCTATGTCTCCTATCATTTACAGCATTAATATACGCTGAAATAGGTATTCTTAATAGACGATACGTTTTAATCACGCTCTTCAAACCCGTTTTTACAATTTTGAAATCAACCTTAGTGCCCTCCTTTAATAACCTTCTAATTACCCACATCGCTTCAATTAGGGACAATTCAGTAAAATATATTTCGTGCTTATCGAATTCCTTTATTGTATTTAATACACTTTCTCCGACATCTATACCTAGAGGCGGTAATATGAAGCTGGTGTCAATTAGGATTTTCATGCTTATTTTGCTCCTCTTCACTGATTTTTTCTATTTCTTCTACCGACATTTTAGCAAATTTCTTACCTTTTAATGAAAGTAATATTGCGTTATCTTGCTCTAAAATTATCTTATTATCCTTTACCCTCAAAGACAGTATATCACCATCTTTTATGTTTAGCTCCTCTGCTATCGCTTTTGGAATATGAATAGTCAATTTTCTGCCTACACGTACTTTAGTCTTCACATTATTAAATAAGTCTGACTGATATAAAAAAATTCACCCTGATATTATGCACGATCCATCCAGATAATATGGAAAAACGCTGTTACGCGATAACTCATTACTCCACTTATCCACTTTACGATATTTACCATATGTTAATAACGGGTATGAAAACTGACTTCCTCCTCGCCAGCTAGAGTTTCCTCCTTATAGCTCCCACCACCGATTCGGATCTCATCTGGTAGTCAATCAAGTAGCTAAGAGTGTACCTCATTTGAAGGAATTGGAGTAGGGAACTGAGAAAGTAAGGAAAGGGGCTTTAATCCATTTTTTAGTCCCTTAAGGGAAGGGAGGTATACTTACAAGCTACTCCTTCCTCAGTTCATTAAGCTGGGTAAGAGGGGCATTGAGTCAAAACTAGAAGTAGTTTATGACGACGATGAGTTAGTAGTGATGATAACGCCAGAGGAGGACGAATTGAAGAACGTTATAATTGACCTCCTTAAGGAGAGGCCAATGGACATTAAGGAAATACATAGTGTTTTAACTAACCTCGCAAGTGATGAGAAGATAAGGAAAGCACTAAACGAATTAGTAGGTTATCGATTTATACTATATATAGTTATATAGTTAATTTACTTCTCTATATAGTTATATAGTTAATTTACTTCTCTATATAGTTATATAGTTAATTTACTTCTCTTTATTCTATTTACGTAATCTTTATAAGTTATTGAGACTATGCTCTCATATGAATTTAAAGGACGTGTTTAAGCCCTTAGACGAAAGGAACTTCGACATGTGGCACATAAAGAGTTTGATTACAACGGGGATGGGGGTATTCACTGACGGATACGATCTGTCTTCCATAGGAATAGTCCTAACAACAGTGTTAGCTTCATTCGGAATAACTAGTAAAAGCCCGTCTTACACCCTTTGGGAATCTTTAATTGCCGGTTCAGCATTCATAGGTGCAGCAATAGGAGCGATCCTTTTCGGCTTTTTATCAAACAAGGGAAGAAAGGCGTTTTATGGTGTAGATGTTGCATTATTGACCGTGGGTGCACTACTACAAGCGGTAGTACCTAACGCATTAGCTCTAGTACTCGTTAGAGGATTACTGGGTTTAGGAGTAGGGGCGGACTACGTTTTATCACCAATGATAATGGGTGAACATTCAAACGCAAAGGACAGAGGTAAATTGATAGCCTTTGGCTTCGGTATGATGTGGGGCTTTGGAGCGACTACGGCAGCTGCAATAGCTTTTGCATTAGAGGCCATCGGCGTTAGCCCGGACATTATATGGAGGGTAGTTCTTACTGCTGGTGCTATACCAGCAGCTTCAGTTATCTATTTGAGGAGGAAGATACCAGAGACATCGAGGTACTTGTTGAGGATAAAGGGCGATGCTCAAGAGTTCAGAAAAGTAGTTAAAACATTAGCTAAAAACGACGTTAACATAGATTCAAGCTATAAGGATATTAACACGTTTGGAGATTATTTCGCTAGATTTGGGAAAATATTTGTAGCGGCAGCTATACTCTGGTTCCTATTCGACATAGTGTCTTATTCTGGCATAGTCTTCGGGCCTAGCAGTATAGCTAAAAGCCTTGGGATAAATAATTCATCAATATTTCAGTTCATAGTTGAGTTCGCCTTTGTAGTTCCTGGTGGGTTAGTAGCCATTAGGACAATAGACAAAATCGGTAGAAAACCAATGCAAACAATGGGATTCATAGGAATGTTTGCCTCCCTATTGTTATTCTCGGCATTAAAAGCTTATTTACCAGCTGTAGGTGCTCTTATACTTTATGGCTTAAGCCTGTTCTTTTCGCAAACTGGTCCAGGGTCAATAAGCGCATCTGGAATGTTAGGAGTTGAATTAGCACCTACGAAAGTTAGGGGAGTTGTACAAGCAATGACAGTAGCTGCTGGGAGAATTGGTGCAGCACTAACGTCTTTCGTATTCCCCTACCTCTTCAACGTATATGGTGAAGGTTTTGCCGTAACTTTTCTAAGCATCGTAGCTTTAGTAGCCGCAATAGTCACTTGGTTCTTCATACCAGAAACTAAAGGGAAACCATTAGAGGGATCTTCAAAGGAAACAGAGGTAATAAGGGAGTAATTTTCTTTTTTTAAATCTTTTAAGACTTTAAACTGTTATTACCCGGCTGACAAAAGTTTCTATCTAACTAATTCATATTACAATTAGGGGTTAATATGAGTGTAAATGGTAAAAGGAAGGAGATAGAAGTTACCGATAGATGTCTGCGAAAAGATGTATTTGAATGTAGGGCTACCCATTCCTTAGGTGAGTTTCTCGCACTTTGAATCCTAATTTTTGTAACTTCGTAGAAAGGGTTTGTTATCTTATTTCTTTCCTATTCTAGATTAAGTGTAAATTAAAGCACTACGCACTTCAGCTCAGAAAACCTTAGTGACTTATATTGCACGAACCACTCACATAACATTTACAGCAGTTATGAGAATCTTAGGGAGGTAATACTAAGAAGTCGGTATTAACGAGAAGTTTTTAATTTTAGACGTCTTCCTGCTGAAAAGATGAAAATGTCAAAGCGCAAGGGACAGGTCGAACTGGCTAAGGAGAGGCTGGTCAAGGCGGTCAACCAAGTTCTGGGCGTGATCAGGAGGAACGGGAGGAGCAGGAAGGTCGAGTTAGCACTAGTCCTCATGACCCTGCTAGGTGGGAGGTCCAGCGTGAAGAATGCTGCTGAGACGTTCGGGTTAGACTACGCAAACCTGCTGGAGGCGTTGGGAGAGCTCCACGACGCGTGGAAGGACTACTTGAAGGTCCTGTCGGGGCTGGTGAAGGGTGAGGTTGTTGTCATCATAGACGACACCGTGGACCACAAGGAGTACTCCAGAGGAAAGGACGTGAGCCCCCACGGAAACTACTGGATCTACTGCCACGCCCACGGGAGGTTTGAGAGGGGTGTGCAGCTCCTCACGGTAGCCATAGTAGACCTCTCCACGGGCAGGGCGTTCATGGTAGGAGCCTTCCCCTACGTCGTGAGGAAGATGTTGGACTTGGGGATTGTCACCGAGTTCAAGACCAAGATCGACTTGGCCAGGGAGATGTTGGACGTGCTCAAGGGGTACTTCCGCGTGTCCAAGGTAGTCTTCGACTCGTGGTACTGGTCGGAGAAGCTCGTGAAGGACAACGTGGTGTCTGAGCTCAAGTCCAACCAAGCTCAGGGTCGAGTCGGCCCGGGGGACCCTCGAGGAGGTGGAGGGACACCTCCGAGTGGGAGACCCCCGGAGTCTACTACGCCGACCTAACCTTGGGAGACCGAGTGACTACAGTGAAGTTGCTAGTCCAAGAATATAAAGGTGACTCCGGGACACACGTTAGGTATCTCTACACGACCGATCTCTCGCTTAGTGAGGAGGAGATCGAGGAGGCATGGAGGATGAGGTGGGAGATCGAGAAGCTTCACAGGGACGTGAAGGCCTTGGGACTGGAGGACTCTTCGTTCTGGAGGAGAGAGAGGCTTCAGGGTTACCTCACGATCTTCACCATCATGGTCAACGTCGTCAGGGAGCTGGTGGGGGCTCTTAACCTGAGGAGTGTGGAGGCGTTCCTCAGGTTCGTTGAACGTTATTTAGGTGGACCACCTGGACTGATGAAAATCTTTAAGTTACGTTAAAGTCCCATAACTGCTGACATTTAAATCCTTTATAAGGACTTAGTATTGTGAAGCCCAGCCGAAACGTGTTAATTATTTCTCTAACCTCGGAGATTCCGACGTTCTTTTCTGCAAGTTGGATTGTTTACAAAGAAAGGGGTTAAGGGGGCGGAAAACCTCGCCAGCGGGGATTGATAGCCCCGTGTTTAAATACCTCTTTGTCAAAATTTCCTTAATAGCTGGGGGAAGGGTAATAAAGCTATCAGAGCTACAGATTCAATGGAGAACGCCCTCTCAAACTCCCTCCTAGCCCTCGTGAACAACTACGTTAAGGCAATACGTTTCATCTTATTTTGGCTGAGAGAAAATGTTCCAAACCCGGAAGAGAAGGGAGTGATTTCAACAACCCACAAGGGGTTGTACACGAGGTTAAGAGAAGAGTACAACCTACCTTCAAAGGTTGCTGAGGATTGTTACCGTGATGCCCTCTCAGTGTACAAGGCTTGGTATAATAATCCTAGAAAAGGACGTTTTCCAAGATACTCTTCAGTCTCTTGCCTAAAATGCGGTCAAAGGGTGATCGAGGTTTCCCACCGTTGGTTTAAGTGTTCATGTGGTTATGAGAACGATCATGACGTTATCGCAATCATGAATCTTAATGGGAGGGGGTCTCTGACCCTCTCGACTGCCCCTCAAATGAGAGATGTAAACCCGAATCGATGAGGGGAATCCTCGCTGGCGGAGAGGAAGTCAGGCGGTTAATTTGGATGAAGTCTTGGTGTTGAGGCTCGAAAAATATGTACTCGTTAATACTACTCAAGGATTCAGCTCTCACTGGAGAACATATCACATTCGCTTCCCGCCGCCACGCTTACCTCACCCTTCTTCTCCCTTCTCAACTCCTAAAGTCGTGACCATTCAAGTTGTGAAGCTTGGGACGTAATGCATAACCCGGCACGGAATGGTCCTGCAAAGATCCAGGCTAAGCTTAGCTTGAAGACATAACCAAGAGGGAGGACAGCAAAGCCCAGCACGGATTAAGCAAGACAAAATACTCGGGTGAATAGGCAGGCGAAAAGCTTGGCATAGTCGTTGACCGGTGCGGGATCTTAGAATGCTGACTTTCCCTTTCGCCCCTAGAAGGGGCGAAGTTTTGTGGTTCGTTCTTATTATATAAACTTAAATTATTATCTAAAGCGAGAAAATTTTATATACGGGGATTTTATAATTATAAATTATGACTACCAGCTTGGCTGAAGAAATAGAGATAAATGATGGGGAGTCTGGCATTACTTGGTTTTACGACAAGAAGAACGTAATTGACAGCATTCCTAACTTAATTGGCTTCACGGAGAAAAAAGTAAAGCTCAGGATCAAGAGGTTCCTATTCTTAGAAAAGACTTTGGAATACGAGCTCACTAGCACCCTTGGGGAAGGATATGTAGAATATAAATTCGAAAACAAAGACTCTTCTTTAACCTTACTTGTAACATTAAATAAATATAAAAAACGCCTACTACTGAACCTTATACATTCTGGGAAGTACGAAAACCTAAAGGACAAATATCTCAAGGAATTTTTGAAAAATTTAATGACAAAATACCTAGAGCAAAAGATGGTAAGTAAGACAAGTGAAACTATTTCTTCAAAGTTATCCTCCCTATCTTATATTGCAAAGCTCGTTTCCACTTCTATGTTAGTATACTCCGATAAATTAGATCTTAGTAAAAATGACATTAGTCTCTTCATCGAAGAAACCCTGCGTAAGTTCTCGCGCTACCCAGTAATTTACATATTAGGGTTTAACGACGAAACGGTTTTTCGTTTACTGTTCGTTAACGGAGAGCTCAAAGGAGTGTACATAAAAATTTCTGGCAAGGAATTCTATTCCGAGGAAGCTCTATCGAAACTTAAAGAATTATTTAACGTCTCCGTTTATACAAGTCTGTTAAGGCCCGAGATGGTGATTTAGGCATGATAGACCCAATCGTATTGGCTGAAGAAAAAGGAAACAAGTTCATTTGGCTATCAATAGATCAAGCAGAAATGGAGAAGGGAATAATAACGAACCAATATTTGCTTATCGTAAAAGATAAAGGTGTAGTATTGGACCCCGGAGGACCATTAGTTTTCGAAAGAGTTTATATTACAATGCAGAAGTTCATCAAACCTGAAGACATCGAATACATATTTCTATCTCATGAAGATCCAGACATAATTTCCGGACTCTCATTATGGTTGACATATTGCCCCAACGCGAAAATACTGGTATCAGACCTATGGGATAGGTTCTTACCGCATGTCGGAGTCGACATAAAGATGAACGTAATAAGAATACCCCTACAAGGGATGCGGATTAACCTGAACGGGGACGATTTAAGGATAGTTCCCGCTCATTTCCTACATTCCCCTGGCAACTTCCACCTTTACGATCCAATAACCAAAGTTTACTTCTCTGGGGATCTCGGAGCAGCGGTTTACCCCAAAGATACATGGTACATAATGGTTGATAACTTCGACGAGCACAAGAAGTACATGGAGGGCTTTCACAGAGTATATATGGCTAATAAGAAAGCGATAGAACTGTGGTTAAGGCAGATTCAAGGACTGGACATTAGTGTCATAGCTCCGCAACACGGTGCTGTATTCGAAGGAGAAAACGCGAAAAAGTTCATCGATTGGATAAAGAGCCTAGACAAAGTAGGGATTGATTATCTGGAAGAAGTGCTCAGTAATAACGCTTAATCCTTACGTACATTGATCCTTCTTTTTTGGTTGTATAAGCGGTCGATTAACCCTAACTTCTCATCTACCTCTTATCAATGAAACTACACAATAAATTAAATTATACTAATCTCCAGACCAAAACGAGTCCGGGTAGAGAGTAATGAGAACAGCAGTAGAAACGGATATACACATGAAACTTCCAGAACTATCAGAATAGTTAAGCTAAGTAAATGACTCATTAATAAATTATCCATTCCCGCCGTAAATGACTAGGCCTCTACAAACTCCCTAATTTTATAAGCGTTCGTAGTTCACCAATCTGAAACTTCAGCGAATGCGGAATAAGTCAGTTTTAAACAGTTTCTGGTAGCCCTAATACTGTTCAGATGATACCGCCGCTGAACCTCAGCGAGATCCTAAACCAGTCCTCTGGCCTACCGTTTGTCCCTACACTTTCATCAATAGATTATGCACACTATAAATTAGCTAAAAGGATAATGAAGTTTGGAGGGAATAAATAGAAACGAAGTGATAGTATGACTAACACACTCCTTTTAACCTTAGTTTGTAACGACAATAGAGAATGTTAAAGCGTACTCTTTACTTATATATAAATTAATGTAATTATTTTTTAAAACCTAATAATTTAATTATTTATATTCTTGATGTTCAAAAACTTTCTGAATAAAAACTTTAATTATTTATGTAACGTTTTTATAGTTATCTAGTTCGTAGATATTAATATTCGTCCGTCTCTGCTTGGCGAGAACAGTTCCTTTAAAGCTTCTACACCATCTTGAAGTTTAAACTTTTTCCAGATCTTCACTTTACAATCCCTGCATAGATCTAGTAATTCTAAGAAATCCTTTCTATTACCCCTATTAACGCCTAGTATACTAATGTGCTTAGAATATATTTGGTTAAGGTTGATCTTAACTTCGGCACCTAATAGTGTTCCGAAGGTAACTATCTTACCCTTAACTCCTACCACAGCAAGGCCCTTGTCCCAAAATTTTTCTCCTAAAGAGTTTATTACAACATCAGCCATTTTTCCATTTGTAAACTCTCTAACTTTCTCCTCAACTTCCTCATAGTCGACAATTAAGTCAGCACCAAAATCTTTCAGCCAGGGTTTTCTAGTTACGGCTATGACCTTAGCTCCGAACTTTTTAGCTAACTGTACAATGAACATTCCCGTATTTCCCGAAGCACCAAAAACGACTACAGTCTGAGATGGTTTTAAATCTGCTTCTTTTAAGGAATGATATGCTGTTAATCCGGCAACAGTTAAGCTCGAAGCTAATTCCCAACTGTAATCTTCTGGCAGTTTAAACACATACTTCTCCTCTAATGATGCATATTCAGCCCATCCACCGTTAGTGTCTATACCTATCCTACCTCCGTTTCTGCATAGAGTTTCATATCCTATCATACACATATCACAAGTTCCGTCAAATATTCTACCATAAATTACCACCTAATCACCCACTTTCAAGTTCTTTACTTTTTCACCAGTCTTAACTACCTCACCTGCAAATTCGACTCCCGGTATATGAGGTATAGGATTAACTTTCAAACCATTTACCGTATAGTGATCTACTGGGTTAACCCCTGCCATTACTACCTTTACTAAAACCTTGTCGGGACCTACTTCAGGGTCAGGATAAGTTGTATATCTTAGGTTTTCTAAGCCGTTTCTTTCGAAAACTAACGCTTTCATTAGGGAATTTTAGGTTATAAGACTAAAATTAATTTTGGGTATATCTTAAACTATTCTATATTTATTACAAATAATTAAAACAAATTCAAACAATTTTAAATTAATTTGTAGATAATGTATTAATTATGCAGACTTTTAGTGCTTATAAAGCCTAAACTAACTTCTTTTCTTATTTTGTAAGGTTTAGTTCCTAATGTTTGTTAGACTTATGAGTTTTTACTAATCTACTCAATTAAGTTAGTCAAGGTAAATATTAAGTAACCATATACGTCATCGATCTCACTTTTTATGAAGTAAGTAACGTAATCTGAAAGGGTTTTATCTAATGTGAGAAGATCAAAAACCGAATCAGTATAGTAGATCTTTTCCTTAAGTTCCCAAAAAGTTCAACCCGATATGAAACCCATCCATGGTAAATACAATAAAGATCGTTGAAGAGAAGGAGTGTCTCATTGTAACGTCTCTTACATGTGCATCTATTTTCAATGAGGCTAACTTTAATGTTGGAAAAAAGAACTAATTTCAGAGGAAGATGCTTTATTGTTTTGTCATAAATAATAAAGTTATAAAAAAGGAGGAAAAAGTCTACAAAATAGGATTTAAAACACCAACGAAAGGAAATCTCCTTCTAATTTCTTCTCTTTTTTAAGAAGATTATGGATATTACGGGTATAATAACAATTAAAGCAACGACGATCAGAATGTTAATCCAGTTGTAACTGCTATACACTAAGATAGTCCGTGTGACGGTTATACCTAATGAATCCTTCATTACCACGGTAATATTATTTTCACCCAAGTTAAGAGGAACGTTTAATGATAAATCACTACCAGTGTAATATTCATTTCCATTTACATAAACAGTATACGTGTAGGGTGGTGTACCTTCACTTCCCTCACCTGATAGGGTCATTGACGTAATTGTAACGAAGAAATTACCTTGAGTCACGTTACTAACTGCTAGGATAGGATCTTTGTTAAATCTTAGTATAATGCCTTTGCTAACTTGATAGCCTACGGAGTCAGTTAACGTTACTCTAACTAGATAAATGCCAGAGGAAAGATTAAGCGGTAACTTCACTCCAGTGTTTATAATGGACGAATTTATTATTGTTCCGTTTATATAAACCTTGACCAAATAGGGAGAAATTCCGTAATTTCCTGTTACATTAAGTTCTATCGGTATACCTTGATCAGTCTCAGTCTTATTAGTACTGACTATCAATGTAGGATCCTTATGCACTTCAACCATTACTGACTTTTCCACTGTGAAGTTTACGGAGTCAGTAATTTTTAGAGATACATTATAAACTCCAGATGAAGAAAACGTGTAATTGAGGGCTCCATTATTGGACACGGGCATGCCGTTGATATACCAAGTTTCAGTATAAGGAGGTGTTCCTCCTTGTGCATTAGCATTAAGGAATATCGGTATTCCTACGTCTGTATTATTTCTTGAGATTATTATGCTTATGGTGGGGTCGGGATTTACTTTTAATGAGTAGTTCAAACTCCTAGTCTCACCGTATAAGTCTTCTACTGTGATAGGGTAAGTTATGTTTCCTGTCCTGCTAGGTGTTATAGAGTAGTAAGTATTTCCTAGAAACAGATCCACATAAGTTTTGTTACCTATTTCTATTAAGTAAGGAGGTGTTCCTCCAGTAACGTTGAGCTCTACCTCGCTTGTTTGCCCTAGATCTATTACACTTGACCCGTTTACTATTTTCGCTTTGAGAGGAAAACTCGTGTTCGAGATGACTACCTCATTGTCGTTACCTATCTCTACTTTATAAGCACCTTGGTATGGGATTGTAAATAAGTTATCAGAGGCCTCAGCAGTATCCAGACCGAAGGGGAACAAGGATTTGGGAGTAAATATACTGTTGTTATTTATGTAAAACATATAGATTAATGCATTGATTAGGTTAAAGCTAGTTATCTCACCTCCGCATGGACCTCCAAACACAAATTCAGTATCGTAAGCGTTTCCGCTACCAGTTGTGTTATAACCGTCTACTAAGAGATAAGCTGAGGTAATACCAGAAACTTTAATAGTAACATTATCGTAGATTGTAAATGACGTATGATTAAGATAGCCAAAGAGTACTTCTATACCTTGCGGTAAATTAATTGTCTTGATAAGTAAAGCTGTATATAAAGGATATGTTAACAGCAGTTATGGGACTTTAACGTAACTTAAAGATTTTCATCAGCCCCGGCGGTCCACCTAAATAACGTTCAACGAACCTGAGGAACGCCTCCACGCTCCTCAGGTTCAGCTCCCCTATCA
>NZ_JBBHKS010000017.1:0-208349 GCF_037389975.1 Stygiolobus sp. CP859M
CTAACTCGATTTGTCCTTTTCCGTTTGACATCTTTTCAGTATGAAGACGTCTAAAATTAAAAACTTCTCGCTAATACCGACTTCTTGGTATTACCTCCCTAAGATTCCCATAACTGCTGATTTATAGCTGGAAATGTGCTCCAACCTCAGAGAGGAAACCCTGAACGCCAGCGGTAAGTAAACGTCTTAATTCTGGGCGGTTGTAAAATTGAAGTAAAAAACTATAGAACGAACAAGTTGTCCTTATGGGTGTAGGTTGTTGTATTCCCTCCCAAGGTTCATAGTTCCCACCATCGATTTATGATTACATTTGGTGGGCAGTCGTGTGGATCAGGGATCCGCTCTCCATTTGAAAAGGGGATTTCATGAATCACGTTTTAGCCCCTAAGAGGAAAGACATATTGTTTAGCCCAACTTGTAATTCCGTTAAACCCTCAATCGACCTGAAGACGAGCGTCGTTAGCATCACTAACAGAATCTCACAAAAGGAAGTATTTAAATACAGGGGAGTCTATCACTTTGGCGAGGCTTTCCGTCCCCTTACCCCCTGTGATAAAGAATTCGTACTACGAAAATGATTTGTTATTAGCCATTATGCATCAATAACTGATGATTTGATGTAGAATGATACTCGTCAATTATGGATAATAATGTTTTTCATTAAAAGATATCATAAATGAGCGATGATTGACTACTTGCTAAATGTATTCTATCTAAATCTAATATATTCTGCTCTTCTATGATTCCTTAAAAATTTTTCATCTCTAATGGGCTTAAATTGAATAGTTCAAATATATACCAGATCTTTACTTTCGGAAATATTAAAAATTTATAACTATAACAGTCTCAATTTTAAAAAATATTTAAGATTAATTATTAACCACTTATAAAATCTGGGAAATTTAAAGAATAGATAGGGAACAGAAATATAATATATACGCGTGAGATGTTAAAAAAAAAATAAAGACACAAGATATTAAATTTATAATCAGTGCTTACGTTCAGTATTTAGAAGTAGTATATAATAGGAAAATTATGGGTTAAGGGGGCCTAAAATCTCGCCAACTATGGCGAGGAGGATGTAGGAGCTTTTATCTTAAATGTTTTATTCACTACAAGTAAATTTATAATCGCATGAGTTTCTTCACCATTGTACTCAGGGTATTGTGGAACGGAGGAGTTGCAAGGATAGCTGTAGAGGAGAGTAGAGTAACCAAGGCTAAACTTTTGGTACTAAGAGAAAGTTTTAATGACTATAACCTAAGTGGTGTCAACATAACATATTTAAGGAGAAAGGGAGAGAAAGGCTTCTTAACTCCTCTTTTCAGGAAAATAACGAAGCTCTATGCTCCACAAAGGGGAGACGAGGCAACAGTAGATCTGGACCTTATCCTGAAATCTGCACGTTTAGTTAAGGGTAAAGCCCTATACCACGATCAATTTGCTGGAATTTCAGGCTACCTCAGAAAACTATTGTACGGTGAAGATTATGCTTTATACTTACATGAAACATCTTTACCTTTAAAGGGGTTGAAGTATTCCCTACCGAGGTCGATGGAGTGGAAGGTCTTAAGAAAGGCTAAAATTGTTATGACCAACTCCAAATGGAATGCAGAGACACTCAAAGAGTTCGGAATCGAATCTGAAGTTCTCTACCCAGGCTGTTATCCTGACGAGAATGTAAACCAAGAAAGGGAAGAGATTGTCCTTGCCGTATCAATGTGGGACGCTGGTAGAAAACCTGAACTTTACGGTGAATTAGCAAGGAAAATTAAGGGAAAAGTTGTAATGGCTGGATCTTGGACTAGAAAAGACACTATGGAAGAGTTTAAAAGAAAATACCCAGAGGTTTTAGTTACCGGTAAGATAAGTGAGAATGAACTGAACTCCCTTTACAAGAGAGCGTCACTATTTATACGCTTCGGTTTTAACGAGAGAGGACCGGGAATGGGGGTTTTAGAAGCATTGGCTCACGGGACACCAGTGATTGTAAATGATGGTTTAGGCGGGAAAGAGTTCGTGAGAAATTACGAAAACGGATTTGTTGTGAGAGATGTGGAGGAAGCCGTTGAAAGAGTAAATGAAGTTTTAAGCGACGAAATGTTAAGAAGGAAGATGATCTATTCAGCTTGGGAAACGGCAAAAGAGTATTCTTGGTATAAACATGGTGAGAGGTTATTAGAACTAATGGAGAAGGTGTAGCTAACTCCTAAAAACCCTATAAGGGCTCTCCCATCATTCTCACCATTGGTTCGGGTTTTTATTTTCAATAATGTGGTCTTACCGTAACCATTAGGAGCTGTGATACCGTAGATTAAATTTTCGTCTAAATTGAAGGTAAAGTCGTTGAAGACTTTAGTCCAGCGTAACTTTTTGAAATTTTCTCCTGATCGTTAACTTCCACTATAAGAACCTCTTATTACACTTTTAAAGTATTTTCTGTTTAACAATGTCAATTTCTATTAAAAATTCTTGTGACATTTGACATTATTTGTGATTCCTTAATATGAACGGTCTTTGCATTTAAACTTCAGAGTTAAAGGTATAGGTTACTATTTCTAATACGAAACATTTTTTCGTTTAAGAAAATTTTACGTACTATTTTCATATATTAAAGCATATATTAAAGTTCAAGGAGATAACTTGAATATTAAGCTTCTTCTTATATTAATTCCTTTTGTTCAAATAAACCAGGATCACCATAATTAACATAAGTAAGTATACTACCAGGGCGTAATAGTATTGGAGAAATAACGATAGGTTTCCTGAGTGTGGACAACAATTTTGTTAATTTAATATAATTTTATTCAACAATCTTTTCTCGTTCTGTAAGAAATAGTTTTCGCGTAATACTATTTAAGGATGAGCACGGGGTTTTATCTTGGTGAGCACATGGGAATCAAGCGGAGAGTTCTCGTGCTCACCGAAATTGTTATTTGAGTATATTAATGTTAAGCCAAGGTTTTACACTAGAGAGCAAGTAGCGCAGGCGTTGGCAGAATACTTGTGTGGTTTGTCCTCTTGGAGGGTTAGTTTACCACATTCTACACTCTTGTACTATTTTAGGAGGTTGGGTTATGTTAGGTATGTTTCTTTGAGTGGGGTTTACACTGTTGATGAGACTAAGGTTTTGAGTGTTAAGGGGGAGTATTACTTGTGTTAGGACTGTTAAGACTAGGGCTGTGCCTTTCTTCATGGTGAGGAGTGCTAGGAGTGGTGTTCACGTGCTAGTAATTTTCACTGCAATGAGGGGCATGGAGGAGTTAGCTAGTAAGCAAGAGGGTGGACGAGGTAGTATACTTGCACGATGGTGCTTCAATATACAATTTCACTTGGCTTAACGTGAATCACAAGAGGGTAACGTTCGGAAAAAGGGACTATGCGGAACAAGGTTTTAGGAGTGTCAAACATAGGCTTTCACTAATGGACAAACACTTCCAACTCTAACGCAAAGACGATCGAGAGGTGGTTCGCAACCTATTTCCTTATCTATAACATCCTTTACTGCCGGGTGTATTTGTTAGATAAGGGGGTGATAATAAATGTAAATATTTCAAATGAGTGAAAATGTAGTCCACACTCTTAACGTAATAAGTTAACAATAATATTCTCTTTTTAAGCGTTATTACTTTACCTCTTAGTGAATCATTTAAAACGCGTTAAGGTATGATTATTTTATGTAAATAAAAATACCTAAAGAACTAAAGGAGAGGATGATGAAGCTCAATGTTAACTGGGATTTTGTTGATTCGAGAGTTTATTGTAAAGATATTGGAGAGATAGAGAGGGAGGAGCACGCAAGGAGGGCTGTGGAGATTCTCAGATTTGTAAACGTCTCGACTGATGGTTTCGCTTTAAGGGAGGTGAGGAGATAAAGAGACAGTGATTGACGGGAGCATTTCATCAGTCTCAGTGCTCAAAGGTACTGGTTGGGAAAAGTTGGTTAATATAGTTCCTAATTCTTTGACCTTGGATATTGCCTACAGAGAAGCGTTGAATGTAATAACTCTTGCAGTAAAAAAGAGAGTTGTGAATGAAGAGGTTGAGCTAAAGCTTTATAAAGCGTTAAATGAACTCATAAATTCTACTAAACTCATTAATTCCTCGAGCTATATTAAGGAAGCCTTTAAGAACTCACTTAAATATAAGATTTCTTTTTATGATTCTCTTTAAATAACCATGTCCGCAGAGAAAAAAGCGAGGCTAGCAACTTAAGATCCTAAGTTAAAGAAGGTTGCGGAAAAAATTGGAATACTCACATTCCCTTAACATCTCCGTTTAAAATTTTGATATAATAGACAATAGAAGGTTATAAATACAATTAATCTTGGTAAACTGAAATTAAAGGTAGTAACAATTCAGTCAAGTTTATTAATGTCCTAAGCTACAAGTTTAGATTGAAATGACTAAGTATTGTCCAAGATGCGGTACGCCAAACCCTGATGATGCATTATTCTGTGCAAAGTGTGGATACCAGTTTCCTCAATCCACAACAACTCCTTCACCCACACCTATTCAGCCAGCACCACAATCACTACCTCCACAACCGATGCCACCAATAACTCAACAGCCAACTCCCTATTATCCTCTACCTCCTTATCCTCAAGGGCCTTCATCACTGGATAAGTTTACTAACTATAACAGAAAATATCTCTCATTAATTGCCGGGATATTCACTGGACTAGAAATACTACTATTCGCAATATTCTTTATGCTATTTTTCATATCACCATTTACTTTCCCAAGGGGAGCTGGACCCTATAGTGGGGTATTTGGAACGTTAGTGGGTGCATCGGCCATCTATTTAATAATTGCAATATTTGTACTTATTATAGGAATTAAAAGGAGCTTTTCTGGGTCTTTCTCCTTCGTTCTAGGGATTTTAGCATTCCTATATTTCCTATTAATTGCAGTGGCCTTATTTATAATACCTCATACATCCTTCGTTTCTGAAGGAGTTGAATTAATAATAGGTAGCGTATTCCTATTAATAGCCGTAATTATGGGGAGATCACAACCTCAAACTAGTACTGTGTATTATCAACCAACTCCTTACACTCCATATCCGGTACAAACCAGTACTCTACCAGTGAGCGGAATTATAGCTTACGTGTTTGGGATAGTTGCAGCAGTTCTCACTTACATAGGACTTGGCGGTGCTACCAGTATCTCTTCATTAAATGGAGTTCCACTAGCTCTAACGGGGGTCTTCTATTTCGGCACGAGTTTAGGGATTGTAGCTGGAATAATAGCACCTATAGGGTTAATGATAGGACTCTTCATGAGTAAATCAAAGTTCGGGAAAAGTATTAGAGACATTATATTGGCCGTAGCATTGTTAATTTTCGGCGTAGGCCAAATGATAGTAGGAGGAAATATATTAAGTAATGGTCTACCAAACACCTCTGGTTTACCGGGAATAATAGCCGGGGCAGTAGATACTGCATATGTTGGAGGAATTTTAGACCTAATAGCCGGGATCTTTGTATTACTAGTCTCTATATTCTTAATAGTGGAAGATACTATGGCAATAACTAGAGAAGCAAGAACAACATATTATCCACCACCTCCATCATCACCCGCTGGTGGTATGCCTCCCTCAACCTAAGTGAGATAAGATTTTTTCGTATAGTTCTTTATTCTTGATTCTTTATAACTTCCTCATTAATCCTCTTTATATTTTCTACAATCATACCCTAGTCTTTAAGTTCAGAAACTCCGAAAGGCGTTTGGACATACACAGTTCCTTTCTTTATGACCTACTTAATCTTACTTAATTGAGAACCTATAGGAACTTCATAAGAAATTTCTTCGGCAACTATTATACCTTCATCTGTGACAGTTAAATTAATCCAAGACTCTTCATAACAAAAACCAATTCCATCTTTTCTTATTTCAAATCTTTTTATCATTAAATAATATGGATTACTAAAAAATAAAAAATTATGGTAAATGAATAAAGGATCAACTTGTTGTAAGAGTTAGTAGTACTCAGAAATTTTCTGTTTTAATAGTTTTCTCACGAATAATTGAGTGTGGACAACAATTTTGTTAATCTAAAATGAATTATTTGAATTGTTTGTGCTTTATAAGGAGAACGTTGATGATAATACTTTTTTAGGGTGAGCACGGGAGGTATTACTTGGAGGTGAGCACATGGAAACTAGATGGAAGGTTCCCGTGCTCACCCAAATTATACTAATTTTAATGGAGTATATTAACCTTAGCCCTAGGTTTTACTCTAGGGAGACCGTAGCCTCTGCATTGGCTAACTACGTTTCCGGGTTATCCCCCTGGAGGACAGTTTTACCCCATTCCACTCTGCTTTACTATCATAGGAGGTTGAGTTATGTTAAGTACGCTGTGCCATTGAGTGGTGTTTACGCTATTGATGAGACTAAGGTGAGGCTAATTAATGGTCAGTACTATTACGTGTGGATTGTTAGGGATGTAAAAACTAAGGGAATACCCTTCTTCATGGTTACTAGCGTTAGGAGTGGAGTACATGTCTTGGCAGTTTTGGCAAGTATGAAGAGGGCTGAGGAAGTGGCAAGGGAAATATTTAAAGTGAGGGTGGATAAGGTAACAGCAGTTATGGGAATCTTAGGGAGGTAATACCAAGAAGTCGGTATTAGCGAGAAGTTTTTAATTTTAGACGTCTTCATACTGAAAAGATGTCAAACGGAAAAGGACAAATCGAGTTAGCTAAGGAGAAGTTGGTCAAGGCGGTCAACCAAGTTCTGGGCGTGATCAGGAGGAACGGGAGGAGCAGGAAGGTCAGGTTAGCACTCGTCTTGATGGTCCTGCTAGGTGGGAGGGCCAGCGTGAGGAATGCTGCTGAGACGTTCGGGTTGGACTACGCGAACCTGCTGGAGGCGTTGGGAGAGCTCCACGACGCGTGGAAGGACTACTTGAAGTTCCTGTCGGGACTGGTGAAGGGTGAGGTGGCAGTAATCATAGACGACACCGTGGACCACAAGGAGTACTCCAGAGGAAAGGACGTGAGCCCCCACGGGAACTACTGGATCTACTGCCACGCCCACCGGAGGTTCGAGAGGGGCGTTCAACTCCTCACGGTCGCCATAGTAGACCTCTCCACGGGCAGGACGTTCATGGTGGGAGCCTTCCCCTACGCCGTGAGGAAGATGTTGGATTTGGGGATGGTCACCGAGTTCAAGACCAAGATCGAGATGGCCAAGGAGATGTTGGACGTGCTCAAGGGGTACTTCCGCGTGTCCAAGGTAGTCTTCGACTCGTGGTACTGGTCAGAGAAGCTCGTGACGGACAACGTGGTGTCTGAGCTCAAGTCCAACCGGAGGCTCCTCAGGGTCGAGTCGGCCCGGGGGACCCTCGAGGAGGTGGAGGGACACCTCCGAGTGGGAGACCTACCCCCCGGCGTCTACTACGCCGACCTGACCCTGAGAGACCGAGTGACTACAGTAAAATTGTTAGTCCAAGAATATAAAGGTGACTCCGGGACACACGTGAAGTACCTCTACACGACCGATCTCTCGCTCAGCGAGGAGGAGATGGAGGAGGCATGGAGGATGAGGTGGGAGATCGAGAAGCTCCACAGGGACGTCAAGGCCCTTGGACTGGAGGACTCTTCGTTCTGGAGGAGAGAGAGGCTTCAGGGTTACCTCACGATCTTCACCATCATGGTCAACGTCGTCAGGGAGCTGATAGGGGAGCTGAACCTGAGGAGCGTGGAGGCGTTCCTCAGGTTCGTTGAACGTTATTTAGGTGGACCGTCGGGGCTGATGAAAATCTTTAAGTTACGTTAAAATCCCATAACTGCTGTTCCGTAGATGTTCGGTCTAGGACTAGAAGAGACGTAACCCATTATAGCTGAATTATTTTAGACCCGTTAAGCCTGAAAGTGGTCAAAGCTAATTGCAGTTGTGAAGCTGGGAGCTTCGGAAAGAAATGCTGGCATTTGAAGACTTTAGAGCAGATGATTAAGAAGGAGCTAAGGGAAAGGATAAAGAAGGCAAGGCATGAAATGATGCAAATAGAGGAAGACATTGCCTCGTGGGGTTGAGAATTATGCAAGTCCAGCTCTAAGGTGATAAGTTATTGGAGCTTTTGGAGGCTTTATACCACATCAACGAGGTTATGAAGATAGCTAAGAGTTACGACCCTAAGGCGTTTGAAATGCTCTCCGAAGCAAAAGAGTCCCTAGTGGACTGCTTGGTCAGTCAGGTGAGACAAAATGGAGAGTGAAACTTTACAGTATCAGAGAAACTTAGAATACTTAATTAAGTTGTTGAGGGTTTACTTTCAACTTGATGAGATTCTCAGTTTTGCAATGGAAGAGTTAGGAGGCGATGAAATAGTAATTGAAATATCAGCAGTTAAGGACAGAGTTAGAAAAGTGATTGAGAGAATGATAAGTTAGAATTTTTCTTATTAAACTGGGGAGTTTATTCTAATTCTCTAACAAGAGAATAAGAAAGGAGCGTTAGTGTTCCCGGAGATGCTACTAACTTGAGAAAGAAGAACGTTGAGATTAAGGAAACAAAGGCTCACGCGTTAGCTTGCAGAACCGCTGAGAACCTGAAGACAAGGTCAGTGATGACTGCAGAGAGATTCGGGCAGAAGATGGTGTAACCTAAATACTACTTTTAATTCAGTTCTCGGTATACATTACAATATAAAAATTTACATCATCTCAAATCAAAAGAGATTAATTTAACCTTGAGAAAAATAGTATTATGTTTCCTTTAAAGTCTTTAGACCAAATTCAAATAGGAATAACAGAAGACCATGAATTACTCAGACAGAGTGTAAGGGAGTTTTCTGAGAAGTTCTTGCTACCTAACGTAGATAAAGGAGAAAAAGAGAAAGATTTCCCAGAAGAAGCTAAAAAACAAGCGGCTGATATGGGACTTTTCGGACTCGACATACCATCAGAATATGGCGGACAAGGAGCTGATTATCTCTCATTACTTGTCACATCTGAGGAGATTTCAAGGATTTGGACTTCTTTCAGCACGTTATTACTAGTCCACTGGATGCTCGGTAGAGCAGTACTAAAATACGGTAGTGAGGAAGTCAAAAGGAAGTATCTGCCTGAGATAGCTAGCGGGAAGAAACTTGGAGGCTTCGCTAACACTGAGCCTGAGGCCGGTTCTGACGTAGCCGGTATAAAATCGGTAGCAAAAAAAGTGAACGACCATTACGTCTTAAACGGTAGGAAAATCTTCATAACTAATGGAGATTTAGCAGATTATCTAATTATCACTGCAAGGACGTCACCACCAGATCCTAAAGCTAGGTGGAAGGGGATTAGCATGTTCCTAGTGGAAAGAGATTGGGGAATAAAAACTATGAGTAGAATCGAAACAACGGGTCTCAGAGCATCCCATACCGCCGAAATCGTTCTTGAGGACGTCAGTGTACCTTCGGAGAACCTGTTAGGAGAAGAAGGAATGGGGTTTAAATATGCAGTAGAGTCCTTTGATTACGCTAGGACTATAGTCTCAGCTCAGGCTGTAGGGATAGCCCAGTCAGCGTTTGAAAAACTCGTCGAGTATTCCTTGCAAAGAAAAGCCTTTGAAAGACCTATAGCAGATTTTCAGATGGTTCAGCAAAAGGTTAGTGAATCGCTTTCAGACCTAATGACTTCAAGACTTCTAACATATTGGGCTGGTACCTTATACCAAAAGGAGATGATGGATGAATATATAGTTGCTGCGTCTTTAGCTAAGTTCCACTCTACAGAAGCTGCAGAGAGGGTAGTTTTAAGGGCGATGACCGCTTTTGGAGGTTACGGCGTAACGGTATCTACGGGTCTCGAAAGACTCCTTCGTGATTTACAAATTCTGAAGACGTATGAAGGGACTAACGATATACAAAGAATTAGTGCTGCCAGGCAATTGTTTTACAGATTTAAGGGTGTAAAGGTTGGTTGATCAACCTTTTTATAGAGACGCCCTAGTGAGGAACTTCATCAGATATTTAATTGAAGAAAACCCAGAACGAATTGAGATAAGTACTGAAATGATAGAAAATCTTTGTTCCATATCTGAAGAAGACTTAAAGAGACTTGTTGACGAGACTTCGGAGTTCATAGTAGCCAAAAACACAAATGAAGTTCAAAAAGATGCTGTAATCAAGAGGATAAGGGAGATGTGTATTGATCAAAGTCATTGACGTCCACGTTCACTATGCGATGTTGAAGTTAGGGACACCACATTACTGTAGAAGACTGACGGAAATGGCAAAAGGTGCGAGGTTTAATATAAGAAATGAGCGTATAGAGATAGAAAAAATAATACTAGTTCCTTCTTATCCTTGTCACACGGAAATATGCGGGGACGCTTTCTACGACGATATTAGGATTATTAAGGAAAACCCAGACCTTTTCGCAACGTGGGGAGAAGTAGACCCTAACTTTTGCGAAGACCCCATAAAGGAGTTAGGGAGACAGTATGATTTAGGTATAGTAGGGATAAAACTTCATCCTGTGCATAAATGGTTTAAGCTTAATGCTTATAGAGAAGAAGAGGGAGGCAATATAAAGTTATTAAGGATCTACGAATTTGCTGAGGATCATGATTTACCGATACTCGTCCACACCGGGACTAGTGTAGGAGAAGGGGCGAGGAACAAATATGGCGACCCGATACTATTGGATGACGTGCTGAAAGACTTTTCCAGAATTACCTTTATAATAGCACACGCGGGTAGACCTATATGGTATCAAACGGCTTTTTACCTAGCTAGAATGTTTAGCAATGCTTATCTAGAGATATCTTCAATACCACCTAAAAACCTTTTGAACGTGTTGCCTAGGTTAATGGAGATAGAAGATAAGGTAATCTACGGTAGCGATTTCCCATCTTATGTTGAACAAGACCTGGCTGAATATGCTGAAGAAGCTTATAGAGTGACAAAAAGCGAAAAAATAATGAGAGACAATGCTTTAAGGTTAATATTTAGAGAGAGATGAATGGAAGAGTAAAGAACGACTGTGTTGTATGAAAACTGATAGATTTATCTAGTTAATTTCAAGAATATTAATATAAAGTAGGGTCGCTTATTTAAAGAATTTGAAAATAATATTGTTGAAGAAACCTATATCACTTAAGGTAGGATTATCAAAATAGTTCCTAAAAAGAATTATTTTATCCGTTTTATTCAGAGTACTCGTCACGTTGTCAAGCTGAGAATTGGATACAAATTCATGAAAATTCAATGAAGCTTAAACCCCCTTATCATTCAACCTTTAGCGCCCTTTCAAAGGGCCTTAATACTCCTCTCTTCTCCATATCAATCGTGAATAGGGCTATCCATCCTCCTAATAGCCATCCTCCTAACACATCCAAGGGCCAATGGACACCTACGTAAACCCTCGAATAGGATACTAGTAAAGCTTCAATTAATAGAGGAACCCATACCCATTTAGGAGCTGTAAAAGCTAAGACTATCGCCCCATCTCCTACAATTAACGCATGGCCTGAGGGGTAGCTGAAATCGTGAGGCTTACTGACTAATAGATAATCGGGGGAAACATAATAAAATGGCCTCAGTTGTGATACTAAATATTTGCTCGCCTCACCGAGAATTATGGCGAGTATAAAGGATCCAGCTAAAGTTATTGCAATTTTTCTAGTCTTCTTGAAAACGAATAGTATTGCTGTTACAGGAATCCAAACGTATTCCCTTCCGTATTTAGATAATAAGACCATTATAGGGTTAAGAAATGAAATTTGGTGATAATTTATCAGTTTAAATACCTCGACGTTTAGAGGGATATTTTGTTCCCCGACTGCTTTTACGTACAATGTAAGGGCTATAAATAAAATAAATAGAGCCCAATATTTTTTCATACGACTATTGAAACTATATTTCCCTATAAAGTTATCCGTATCCTACTTTTTTATATATAAACTATGTACATGAACTTTATTAGATAAGTGAGACCTCTACAGCGTATGAGAAATTATTACATTGTAGTAACCTCAGTTTTACTACCAACTCTGAACTTTAACCACCCCTATTTTGTGTTATTTTTAATACCACTATTGATCTCTGAGACTAACCTAACGTTACCTAAAGTGGTAGGACCCCTATTACTATTATTATCTTTACCTTTTTTACGATATCAACATAACGACACTATCGTTAGAACTCGTTGTTCTAACTGGCGATTAAAATGATCGACGCGATCAAATCCGTAATTTTAGGTATAGTTCAAGGCATTTCCGAATGGTTACCCATAAGTAGTAAAACGCAAGAACTCCTAGCTTCTCACTTCCTCATTGGACTTGCAATAACCGTAGCTTACACCTTCGGTCTCTTCATGGAAATGGGATCTATAGGCTCTGCATCGATCTACTTCAGAAAAGACGTCATGGCTGTTTTTAGGGACAAATTCTTACTTAAATTCCTCGTAATAGTAACCCTAGTAACAGGTATTGTAGGCGTACCGCTTTATGTCATCTCCGATAAGTTATTACAGAATGCTTACAACCCGTCTATACCGATGCTTGTACTAGGGGTTATACTAATACTGGATGGCATCTACATCAAGTTTACGAGAGAGAATATAAAGCCCAGAGAGCTCAGAGAGATGTCTCTAAAACACATGGTAATTATAGGCTTTGCTCAAGGGTTAGCCGCCTTACCGGGGGTAAGCCGATCAGGAATGACGGTATCGACAATGCTTTTATTAGGGATAAAACCTGAGGAAGCGTTCAAGTACTCGTATTTAGCCTATATACCAGCTGCTTTAGGTGCTGTCTTCACCACACTCGTATTCACGAGGCATAACGTCAGTTACGCAGTTCATTACATCGGTATAGAGGGTCTGATATTAGCAGTTGTGACGGCTCTAATAACGGGTATATTGGTGATAGGGATATTAATGAAAGTAGCCAAGACTAGGAAAGTATATCTGATCAACTTCATGCTAGGAGCTATTGCGATTGTAGTAAGCTTAGTAACGTTATTTCTCTAAAATTTTTCGCGCAGTACAAAGTAATTAACCTATTTACGCAAAATAAATAGTATGAGAGCTTATGCGAGAGCCGAATGGGATCCTTTAAAAAAAGTGGCATTACATAAGCCGGGGCTGGAAGTCTTTTTCGGACTTTTAGAGCCTGAAAAGTCACTCTTCAAGAGGAGATTTGACTTCGTTAAGGCTAGAAAAGAGTACGAAGAGTTAATAGACGCGTTGAAATCTGAGGGCGTGGCTACTTTCAGAGTATTGAGAAGCATTATTAGGAGAGCGTTAAAAGACGAGAAATTTTATGAAAAGTTGAAGAGAGTAGTAGGGGTCAACGCAGATCCTTGGTTTTTAGCGAAATTGTTGGTGCTTAGGCCTAAGTTCATTTCGACTAATGGTGAGGTAAGAGTAGAGTTGGTAAACCCCTTATCTAATCTATACTTTATGAGGGATCAACAAATAACAACAAAGAACGGGGTTGTCATAGGTAGGATGGCTAAACCTCAGAGGAGTGCTGAGACGGAACTGGTGAAACTTTTCTGGGAGTCGATCTCTGTTAAGTACGGCGAAGTAAGGGAGGGATATTTAGAGGGAGGAGACTTCTACCCTATGGGGGACTTTTATTTAGTGGGAGTGGGGAACAGAAGCGATATGAACGGGGTTAAAGAACTAATAAATAGCGGTGAAGAAGTAGTAATAGTGAAAGAACCTATATCAACAGAGTTCTTCCATTTAGACACATATTTCAACGTAATATCACGTGAGTTGGTGGTCGGTGTAAAAGAACTACTGCAACATAGTACTGTTGAAGTTTATTCTGAAGGGAAATTAGTGAGGAGGGGATTAGATATGCTAACATACCTCAAGGAGAAGGAGTTTAATATACACTACGTAACTTTGGATGAGGCTAAAAAGTTCGCTACTAATTTCCTGACCCTGAATGCTGGGAAAATACTTACTCCTTATGACTTGAAAATTTCGGGTGTCGACTCCGTTGTATTTAACGTTGAAAACCTAACTGGAGGGTTCGGTGGGATACATTGCATGTCAGCAGTTATAGAAAGAGGGTTAGGGTAAGAAATGGTGTTTCTCGTCCTCAATTATCTTTCCTATCTCACCCGTGGGTTCAAAGTTCTTTAGATAAAAATCTAGTGCACCTGATTCTGCCTTATTCACAACGTAACGGATTGCCTTGTAGCCAAGCAAAGCAGCAATGACCCCTACCACGTATAAGAGGTAGAAAACCGGCTTTTCCAACATACTTCTTCTATACTTCTTGAAATACTCCCAGTGGTACATCTCATTCTCATAAGCACGTTTAAATCTCTCCTCCTTCCTGACATTATATATGCCTTTCGCGAGTCCCGTAGCACCCGCTTCTCCGAGGAGTGCAAGTAAGTATTTGTCCACGATAGTGAGATCTACTGGGAATTTTAAAATTACTGTGAGAAAAAAGAGAATTCAAATTTTTAAGCGAGCATCTACAAATTTAAGCCTTCCTAACCAAGATGTATATCGCAATTATGCCGATAAACGTAAGAATAGGAAAGATATCTAAAAACGAGGAAGAGTATTATTTCACTTATGACGGTGGAAAATGGAGGCAAGTTAAGCTCAAGGAAAAAGCATGGCACTCGCTTAAATCGCTGAAGTACGTTGAGGGGATTTTAGACGAGAAGGATGACGCGGTAATAAAAAGAGTTTACAAGAGGAGCGGGAAAGTCATATCTATAGATTATTTCGTCAAGAAAGGAGATTCGTTAGAAGACCTTAATTGCATAAAGGGTACTGAGTTCGAGGGAGAAACGATCGAAATCTGCAAAACTAATGACATGACAATTTACAGATACGCAGGGAATTATTTTGAAGATAAGACCTCTCTTGTGAAGTTCTTGACCCTACAAATCAGAAGGAGGGTAGAGGAGAGACTAGGAGGCGAGGTAATCTCACTAGATACAAAGCTCAAAGGGGAGACCGATAAAGCTTACCTTCTCGTAATTAAAGGGAAGGAAGTGTGGGTTCCCAAGAGCGTTGGTAAATATCTAGACGGTAAAGTAACTTTGCCCGTCTGGTTTGTGAAGAACAATAACCTTGCTGATGTTAAAGATTATGAAGAAAGGATTGATAACGAGGTTAAAAAGTATGAGGAAAAAATCGCCAGATTGGTATTTGAACTGTAGTAAAAATAAAAGTGTTATAGAACGAGAAAGGACAGAAGATATAACGCTATACTTAAGGATATCAAGGTCATGGATAAGTTTATAGCCCATTTTCCTTCAAATCCCGGTAAATTAAGTTTGTGGAAAACCAAGTGAATACCCCCAAACACGATTAACACCGTACCAATCGTTGTAAACACTATTCTTAAGAGGAATATCGGATCGATTATCATATATTTAATTTTACATTTTATGCTTTAAAGCTTAATTGGAATTTTCAACTTAATTCTCTTAAATCATCTCTTACATCTTCCAGCCTCTTCGATATATTGTCTAGGTCACGTTTGTCCAGATCCTCTCCGTTATAAGCTCTCTCTAATAAGTCCTCTATATCAGAAAGTATATCCTGAAGTTCTTCTTTAGCTTTCTCTAGAGTCTCAACCTCTTCTTTGTTAACCATAATTAAAAATTAATACGTCCCTTATTTAAAGCAAACGTATGGTTAATCTATCCAAGAAGTTGGAGCCTAGGGAGGAATCAGTTAGATCTTCGCTTATATACGCTCAGTCCCTCAGTTCAATCGCCCCACTTGGATCCGTTTCGGCTTACCTGACGTACGCATTACAGAGTTCCTTAGCCTCAACATTCTTAGCTGGTATAATGGGGGCATTAATCTACTTCCTTTGGGTTCTGATTGGTTACAATTACTCAAAGGTCATAGCGACTACTGGTGGTACTTACGATTTCGCTAGGAGTGGAGGAGGTGAACTCTTAGGGAGAATTGCCGGATGGCTCTATTGGTTGAGTTACGGTATATATCTCTCTTCAGCATCAACCTATCTAGCTGGGATAGTTATACCCTCAGAATTTGACGTAAGTCCGGCGATTTTTGAGATCGCGATTCCCCTGCTTTTAACACTTCTACTACTAACGGGTATAAGACCACCACTGATCTACGCACTAATAACTTCAAGCATTGAAGTAGCGTTAATTTTCATATTGGGTATAAAAGTCCTATTACTTACTGGGGTATCAACCCTTCCTCTATCACTAACCGTTCCTCCTGCTGACTTTTTCTCAGGGGCTTTAGCAGTTGGATTTACATTAGCTGGAGGAGGCGCCTCGTTCTTCTTGGGATATGAAGCTAAAGGTAGGGGAAAAACCGTAGGTAAGTCCTATATTATAGCCTACTGGGTTGCAGCTGTAACGGTGGTCTTCGCGTCTTATTTTGAAATAGCCGCCGTAGGATATAGTAACGTTGGTGTCTCTAATTTACTCCAAGTGACTCAATACCCAGGTTTTTACATAGCTCAAGAGTTTATGGGAAGTAAATTCGCATTAATATTCTTCATCCTCACGATTAATAGCTTAATAGGCTCGGTTACAGCCGCGTATGTAGCCCTTTCAAGGCTAACGTATACTTTAGTCAAAAGGGATATGGTAGTTTCAATAGCAATACTAGCTATCATGTTCACGTTAATAAACACGTATGCGGCTGTTTCACAGTCTTATGTTTCGGTGTATACTAACACTACTGAAGTCAGTTTGATAACATTATACTCGTCTCATGTTATAATCTCCTCTGTCTACCCGTTTTTCAAAAGGAAGGTAGTTAACAAGGTCACAGCGACTGATTTGCTCCTTTCAGTATTTTCTATCCTCCTTATGGGTTACGGTATTTTCAGTAATCTGATACCACTAACTTCGACCTCTTTATACGGGTTAATTTCATTAATCATAGGTGTTGTAATTGGATCTATACACTGGTGGTTCAAACGATCGACATAATTGAAAACTTACTTAGGATGGGTAAACCTCTAACTGCATTGCGTTTTCTTAAACAGTTCGTGAAAGACAACTCGAAACTCATGAGAAATAATGAAGAGTGCGAGACTGTCAAAAAAATTGTGATGGCTTTTCCCTCGCTTAATGACGAGAGCTGGAGGTATTTCGTACCCAAACCACAAAAAGAAGAAATAGAATATTTAATACAGAAAGTTAAGGAATGTTTCCCTATTTCGTGATATGCAAAGTTTTGAGGTATTTAATCAGCCTTTTATAATCATATTATAAGTAAGTTTATAACTTACTTAATTCAAATTTTTACATAATGACAACAGTAACAGAAAAAGTGGACGAGGCAAAGTGGGGTATTAATCATTGGAAGCTTTTCATCTCCCTCAGCTTAGGCTATTTAATGTGGGGACTTATTACTTCAATCGCACCTTTAACATATAGCCTAGCTAAGGGAAACCCGATATACATAGCATTACCAGCTCTATATCCGTTAATAGGAACGTTATTGCTACCTTATCTCTCAGACAAAGTACTTGGGAGAAAGAAGACGTTTTACATTACTTTAATACTCTATTTGGTTGGTGCGCTTATTGTCTCTGGTGCCGCTTATTATATATCCTCCAGTGTTGCGTTTTTACCTTTAGTGCTTGCGGGACTTCTGTTAGCAAATATAGGCGTTGAGGGAGAAGTACCTACTGGACTTTCTTACGCAGCTGAGAACTTCCCCTTAAAGTGGAGGGAAAAGCTGTTGATTCTAATACCTAATTTTGATAATATCGGAATAACTGTTGCTGCATCGTTATCATTGATAGCCTTCTCACAGATATCTTCTCCTACGTTTGTAATGGAAGTATTAGGATTTTCGGCGATACTGGTTAGTGTTGTCTTGACTTTCGTGAGATTTTCGTTACCAGAGTCCGTAAGATGGCTCGTAACTAAAGGTAAAGTGAATGAAGCCGAGAAAAATGCCGAATTGCTACTAACCAAAGGAGAGGACGCTGTAACTCCTATGACCAATAACAGAGTCTATAAAATACCTTTAAGAACAAGATATTTGTTCCTTGTTATTTTAGGAGTATCCCAGTACCTTACTTTCGGTCTGATGGCATATACAATCGCAGATTATTACTTCTCCAACAACCAATATTATCTATCCACGATAATATTTGTCGCTTCTCTAGCTACTGTATTAGCTGGTTTCTTAGCATCATATATCGTGGATAAGATAAGAACTAGATTTTATGTGATGTTATCTTATATGGGAGGTACTGTTACTATGTTACCGATACTCGCACTAGTTATGATAGCGAGTAATATTACTGGGGCTTACCTAGTAATGTTTTACATTCTATTAGCACTAAACATGTTATTCAGTGAGTTTGCATGGGGAGCAAGGACAATATTGGAACCTCTTTTATTCCCTACGGAAAATAGGGCTTTCCTGATAGGTCTTGTGAGGACTATACCAATAGTTTCTTATGCAATATCAGTTTATCTAACGAGCAGTATTCCGTTAGCTGATTACGTCTTACTTAACCTTGCACTTTGGGGAATGGGTGCCGTAGCTTCATTATGGTGGTTTTTCAGAGGCTATGACACAAATCTCGTCCCACTAGAGGAGATCACTACTGAAAACCTTTCTCAACAAGATTAAAGCTGATTTTTTCCCACATACTTTTTCTTATTGAAGCTACAATGAGGACAAAAACTGAAGTTAACAAGAACAAGACGCTAGTTAACAAGAATAGACCAGCTGTAATTGTCAGCGCTATAATTATATAATCAACCATTATAACCACTATCATACCGCTTCCAGCCTTGTAGTTGTAAACCTCACCTCTGAACTGTATCGGGTTTAGTTTACTCATAAGGATTGCTGTGACTAAGTACCCCGCCATTACGCCACCAAAAAGCGACATGCCTACTGTAAATCTCCCTAGTATAGTGTCTACAATTACAAAGGGAAGTGAGAGGAAGGGGTTGGACTTTCATTGAGGTTTCATGAATTTGTATTCAACCTCTCGTCCTCATTCCCCTTGTCCGGCTCCCCACGCCTAGGTTAGGGAGTATGGACTCCCAGCCACGACATGGGGAGCCTCATCGAACCCATCCTCCCCCTCACATTGATCCTCGGGTTCATTGTAGGGTTCTCTTCTACATGATAATGTTAACGACAAAATTTATAAACTTTGCGGTTACTTATAAGCATATGGAACAGATTGTTTTCCACGGTGTCATATCCTCAGCCGGTAGGGATAAGTACGGGGATCAGAGGTATACAATAAACGTGCCGAAAAGTGTGAGAGATAAGGTTAGTAAAATCGTTGGAAAGAAGGTGATAGTAATTGTTATCCTACCAGATGATGAAGAGTAAGCTAATTGGTTCTACGGAAGCTCTAGATAACTTCCAATTCGTCACAATAAACGGTAAAGTTGTTTTTGAAGACAAGGATAAAGTTGTTAGGATTGCTAGGGCCTACTCACAAGTTGTTAAGAGTGCTATTAAACCACTCTTTGACGGGAAGAGTGTTGACGAACTGACTAAGGAGTTTTACAACATCTTACCAAACTACGTTTACCTTGAAACCGCTTTAAAACAAGCTAAGACAATTACTGACGGTTTGTTAGAAAGGGAGGAAGAGAGGGGTGAGATAATTCATGCAAGGATAAGGAAGTTCTGGTTCGGTAGTAGGGGGAATAAAAGCGATAAAGGGAACAGAAATATTAAGTTCCACGTTTTGGAAGACCACGTGGAAGTTAGAGTTAAAGACCCTTGGGGTAAGTGGATTTATGCAAAAGCTTACTTCGGCAAGGAGTACTTGCCATTGCTTAAAGAATTAGAAGAATTATCTCGAAGGAAGGAGGAGGGTTATGGTGCTGTAGTAAGTTTCAAGCATTATCCAATGATTCACCTTCAAATCCCACTCTGGTTGTACTTAAAGCACTTCTCTTCACCAAAACCCAATGGTTACGGTTTAATTGCTGGTTTTGATTTGAATAGTGATAGACTAAACGTTGTTGTGATTAACAAGGATGGTAAAGTCGTTGCTAAAAAGACGTGGTGGTATTCTGAGGTTGTTTCCCACGGTTTTCCTAAGGAGAAAGCAAAGGCTTTACGTTTGAATGCTCTTTCAGAGTCTCTTAATTCCCTATCGAGGATTGGTGTTGATTACGTTGTTTTTGAGGACTTATTCTTAGTTAAGAAGAAGAAATTTACGAGGAGTAAGAGCGGTAATAGGAAGATGACGCGTTTTGCTAAGAAGCAGTTGTTAATTCACGGTGTTATTAAAGCGTTAAGGTTAGGTTTCGACGTTATTCTAGTTAATCCTAAGGGTACTACTAACTCAGAGGATCACGAAAGGGTAATGAGGGAAAAGGGTTTTGATAGGCATATAGCCTCAGCCTACTTAATAGCCTTAAAAGGATTAGGAATGTTGAATGATGCCAAATGATATAAATTTCACGGTTTATCGGAAACTGCTGATGACGGCAGTTTGCAGAGTCTTAATAATTATTTTTTCTGCTATTATTCTCCCCTGGTCTAAAGACGTAAAGGTTAGCCAAGGTCTCTCTTGTGAAAGTGCATAAAGACCGGTAGTAGACAGAAAGGACACGATCAGTACATTAGGTGCTATAATCCCCGTGTAAAACGGTGGACGAAAAGTTATTTCTACACACAAATATACTAAGGAGATAAGCACTGAAATCCCTATCGCCTTATAGTAAGGGATAATGTAGAAGAATATCCTTCTCCCGGAAAAAGTAGAACCATAACCCCAAACGAACTCATAATTATTCAAGATTATACGAAGAACAGATTGTTTACCGTCAATGAGACTGCTTCTTTTGGTTCTAACTTTAGACCCAGATAGTTGTAAATCAGCATACCTAACGGAGTAATAGAGTACGAGTGCAGAAAGGATTAGGGAGCTTAGAATTCCGCTTAATAAGTGTCCAAATATTAACGCTGTTGGTGTAAAGTAGAAGTGAAAATAAGGTAACCAACTTAGAAAAACTAACGCAAAGATTATATAGAACTTATTTTTTGCTAAGGTCAAAGAACTAACTGCTATTCCGAAAATTGAAAAAGAGGTGAAAGCGATATATGAGTACGGAGGGGGATAGAGCAAAATCATGTAAGTACTGAGAACTATAAAGTAAGCTCCCCCGGTAAACATGCTTCCTACTACATATAAAAGGGCTAATGTTGTAGTCTTTACTGGGGAGGTCAGTAAAAAGTCAAAGTCTGCCTTTTGGACTATTGAGGAAAATAAATTAAAGACTAAGAAGAACGTAACAAATTCTAGGGCGTTTATTTTTAGTTGGGGAAATAGATAAGTAACAAATATTATTTTTCCTATACTGAGGTAAAACAACACCATTAAACCGGAAAATACAATAGTTAATATGACAAAGCTTTTAGTAAATCTTGATAAAATGAAGAACTTAAGAATATAAAAAAGATAGGTTAAATTATCGTATTTCACAGATAGTTAAAGATTTCAGTGTAATTTATTTGTTTAGGAGAAATTATCATAGCGCCATAATCCACTCCATTAGTTCCTTTTTCAATACCTATTATGACGTATACAGACTGTCCGTTGTCTTTCTGTGCAGTCAATTCATAAACTACTGCCGTAGAGTTCTTTATTATAACATTTCCTTCAAAACTATAGTTATGGGTTTCGAATAGGAAGAAATGGAATAGATTTTCAAGCTTTGTGAAGTTTGCAGAGGTTGAATTAGCCTTTAGTATTATCATCTGGTCATTGGCAAACCCTTCAAAACTCGTGTTCTTTACATATCCTTGGAATATTAAACCGCTTATTGGGGAAGGTAGAACCTTAGGAGAGTTATACAGAGAAATTATCATATTTACGGCTTCAGACGCAGATATGTTATCGTGAGCAAAATACACGTAATGACCGTCGAAACCTATTGCAGTTTTGTTGGCGTAATAGTATATGAGGTTCTTATAAGAGCCTTGTTTGAACCCATGTTGTGTTAAAGTCGAGTTTATATAATAAAATATTAAGGAAGCTTCCGGTCCTTCCACTTGAATATAACCTAGTACTCCTCTTGTGTTGTTGTATTCAAGTACGTGAATTACTCCTTCTCCGAATATGTTAGTGAGATTACTCACATTGTAACCATAAGCCGAAACAAAGCTACTTAATGCGGAAAGGTTGTATATATAGATTGTACCTATGTAGTGTGGGTCTTCTAAAGTAGTTTGTTGTGAGCTAGACGCTAGGCTATGTGTTTCAAACATAAGGAAACCTAATACTGAGACTAAAACTACAATTGTTATTAAAACTCCTTTAAATAACGCCTTCATGATTTATGATGTAATCCGTAAAGATTAAAAACTTTTACCAAACAGCTTATTTCAAGAATATAATACGTCCTTAAATATCCTTTCTAACGTCCTAGTAGATATTGCTCTTCTAATTATCTCCCTTAAAGCCTTTTTCATCTCCTCCGACTTAGCTATATCTGCCATAGAGAACTCTAGCCTTAGTGAGGTAGCTATCTTGGACTGGGCTTCTGAAACCACATCTTCATAGTTCTGGCTCTTAAGGTAATCAACAACTAAAGTCAGCTTACTCTCTAACATTATGGGGTCGTTTATTATGGATTTTAGATACTTGACGATTAAATCCTTTTTGTCAGATGCCTTTAGGTTGCTCTTATAAGTGTCACTGAAGTGTTTTGACAATATAGGGAAGGTAATTGTTATGAAGTACTGCTCTCCTCCTAGGCTCCATAGCCCGACTTTTTCTGCAATTTCATCTACTGACTGGATTAACGCATCTTTTATCGAAACAAGTGCTAAATCTAAGATTTCTTTCTCAGCATCAGCAGCATTCTCGGCGACTTCGGTCTGCTGAATTACGTTCTCTTTATAAAGTTGACCGTATACCGATAAAGTTCCGAACTTCCACGTCGAGAAAGGACATATCGTCGCTACTTGCTTCTTGTTGTAAGGGAATGGAAAACCCTGATAAGTAGTAAAAGTCAAACCCGCACACTCATCATCATCACCTTTAATTCCTAATTTCTTAGCCCAACAACCGGTATGTATTTTTCCTTGGACTTTATCCTTAATTACCTCATAAGCTAAAATCCCCTTTTGGTTAGAAAACTTGTTGTAAACGTACAAACCCTCCGGACACATAAAGTATACGTTTATAGCCCCACTGTTGTTCTTTTCTTCAATAATTGATATAACTTTCTTCCTTGCTCCTTCGTCATCTCCTGCTAAATAATCATCGAAGCCACAGCACCTCCCAGAGATTAGTCTAACTCTAGGAGAGAATTGTGCTGGGAGCTTATCTCCATTATCTAATAAAAACTGTAAGAACCCTCTCAGACCAATAGGATCATATTTAGCAGCACACCCCACAAATAGGAAGAATAGAGGTCTATTCCTATACTTCTCATTTAACTTCTTCTCAAGTGCTCTTATGTCAGCCGTCACGTCAGATATCCCAATCGGAGGCTTAGTAGTTGGTGATACTTTGTTTACACCTTCAGTCATTAATTCACTAATAGGGATATTCACTGGACATATCTCCTCGTCTTTAGCACAACCGAAACATGTTTCGAAGCTAGTCTCTTCAAATATAAGACGACCTATTCTACCCATGGGAGAAAAGACTAAGTTACCCGTTATTTTATATGCTAAACAAACATCTAAACATAACCCACAATTTATGCACTTTAACGAGTCTACGTATAATTTGGATATTTTACTGTATTGCTTAGGTGTCTTTACTTTCTTTCCAATCTCTCTTAGAATTGCTAATTCTAATGTTGTATATTCCCTTGGGCTGGGAAAAGGTTTTACATCTTTGTTTTTCAGCAGGAATTCAGAGATCTTCTCCAGATCGTAAAATTTTGCGTTACCTATAGTTACGTAATACTTCTCAGGCGAGTTATAATTTATAATATAAGTCAAAACTTCCTCATAGTTCGGGATCGAAAAGATCTTATTTCTGGAAATCGGAGGATATAAAAGGATTAGAGGGAAATAATCCCTCTTAAAACTTCTTACTATCTGAGAACTAAAGTCACTAAGCAAAGTATAGGAATCCACGTTACCACCTCTACTTATACCCAAAAATTTAGCGTAAAATGAGGGCAAATAATACCTTTCCCTACCGTCTACAATTACGGCACTCCACGCATATTCTGTCTCCGTATCTACTTCTATGACCTCTGGATACTTAGCTGTCATTATAGTTGCTACGTTAGATCCAACAAGCTTGTGTACTTCCTTTTTACCCCTGACAAAACCGAACTTATAACTACCAAATCCTGAACCATTACTCGATATAAACCCTCCTACTGTTCCCTTCAGGTAGAAGGGTAAAAGAACGGGTACAAAGCCCGAAGGCTTTAACTCAGTTAATAATTCCTCAAATGTTAAACCAGGAGCCACATTATAGTATTTATAAACTGAAGAACCGTTCTGTTCTTTGCTCTCCTCTATCTTATTTCCATTACCTAAATGGTTAGGAGACGCGACATATTTGGCTCTAGCATATCTTATTAAGTCACCTGAGACGGACGTAGCCTTGCCCACGTAAACTACTTGCTCAGTTTTATCGAGATACTTCTCTATTTTCTTAATGTCTATTGTAGTCAAAGCTCTACTAAAGAGTGACGCGTCTGTAATTATCACCATATATTACTCTCTATAACGCTGATTAAAAGATTAAAATATATACTTGGGCCTATAAACTTTTGTACAAATTGCACTTAGAGGTATCAGTACCACTAAATGTTTCTGGAGTCTGGTACCCAGTTTATGATAACGACATCTCAAAAAGTGGTTCAATAGGTCTTTCTTTAACATTAGAACCAAAACTAGTTGTAACCGGAAAATTGAGCGACCGTGAAAAGATAACCGTCATCAGAAGTAACGGTGATAGATTGGAACTAGATAACTTCAAGAACTTACTTACATTGAAGAAGTTGGGTACGATATCCATAGATGTATACAGCGAAGTACCTTTGGGTTATGGTTACGGAATGAGTGGTGCAATAAGCTTAGGATACGCAATTATAGCTTATGAATTGGGATTAACGGATTTAAGGAAGGCATTGCTTACAGCTCACGAAAGCGAGGTCCTGTCAAAAAACGGTCTAGGCGACGTTATTTCGGAGTATTACGGAGGCGGAATAGTTTACAGAAAAAAACCTGGAGCACCTACTATAGGGGAAGTGGAAATATTTACAGTTACGGATGACGTACAAATCTGTAGTTTACCAGAGTCACGACTTTCAACGAGCCTTCTCCTTAAGACCAACGAACATGCATTAAACTACATAAACCAGTTCCTCCTTAATCCTACTATCCACAAATTCTTCGAAGTGGCGAAGAAGTTCACAGAGGAATTAGGTTTTATCTCTCCATATAAAGACTCATTTAGAAAGAAAGGCTTAATACTTAAACTAGGAGAGTGTGAAGAAGGATGGATAAAGCACAAGGTAGCAAGGAGTGGAGTGTCCGTTCACTGATCCCAGAAAACCACCCCAGAAAAGAATCCCTCATAATAAGGGAAAAAATCGTAGAAGGATTAGAGGAAGGGTATGTGGTCCCACAAGGGCTGATAGCTCACGGAAGGGGGGAATGCTTCGATTATCTAATAGGGGAAAAGACTCAACAATTTGCAATAGACGCGATCAAAGCCTCTGTAGCAACACTTTTACTAGCTAAACATCCAGTGATATCAGTTAACGGAAATATGGCGGCTCTTGTGCCTAAAGAGATCGTGGAGTTAGCAAAAGAAGTAAACGCAAAGATTGAGGTAAACTTGTTCTACAGAACTGTTGAAAGAGAAAAGGCTATTGAAAAAGTTCTAAGAGAAGCGGGGGCTGAAGAAGTTCTGGGAGTGGGTGAAGACGCCTCAGCCACAATACCTGAACTATTCAGTGAAAGGAGAAGGGTAAGTCCGAGAGGGATATTGATTGCCGACGTAGTCTTACTAGCTCTAGAGGACGGTGACAGAACTGAGGCTTTAACGAGGATGGGGAAAAAGGTAATAGCGATCGACTTAAATCCTCTGTCTAGGACTGCAAGAATGGCGTCAATAACTATTGTAGACAACGTGATAAGGGCTTTCCCACTCTTGATAAAATACGCGAGGACAATGAAGAGCTATAGCAGAGATACACTAGAGGAGATAGTTAAAAAATACGATAATAAAACAGTACTCACTACCTCCTTGAGGTTTATAGCTCAACGGTTATCTGAAATTTCCTTGTAGTTTTCTCTAGCTGGGAATTTACCGCTCTTTACATCGTTTATGTATTCGTTAACTGCCTTATCAATTATCTCTTTTAGATTTACATATGCCTTTGCGAAATAGGGTGAGAAGTCAGTAAAGCCCAACAGATCGTGAATAACAAGTATTTGTCCATCGCAATAAGGACCTGCACCAATACATATTGTAGGAACACTCACACTTTCTGTGATCTTTTTTGCAACTTCGGCGTAAGTGTTTTCAACGACAATTGAAAACACACCTGCATCTTCTAATGCTTTAGCATCCCTTATGAGTTGCTCGGCTTCCTTCTCTCTCTTTCCTAAAGTCCTAAAACCTCCTATTCTCAAAAAACGCTGGGGAGTCAAACCTATATGCCCCATGACCGGGATTCCTGCCCTAATTATCGCCTTTATTACGTCAACAACTTCTTCTCCTCCTTCTAACTTAACGGCGTCAGCTCCGTTTCTAGTCAATTTTCCCGCATTTCTTACCCCTTCATTAACCGAGACCTCGTAGGAGAGAAAAGGCATGTCTGCAACAATTAACTGTTTCGGCTTAGCTCTGGCAACAGCTGATACATGTCTTATCATATCCGACATTGTAACATTCAAAGTATTCTCTAATCCAAGAACTACCATCCCTAATGAGTCTCCTACAAGGATTCCATCCAAATCTGTATTAGATATCACTTTCGCTGTCGGGTAGTCGTAAGCTGTGAGCATGGTTATCTTTTCTTTCCTCTCCTTCTTCTTCAGAAAATCCCTGATCGAAACCTTTGCCATAAATCCTCTTCCCTACTTTATAAGCTAAGGTTAATAACTTGTTAATCTGCTTTACAATTCCTTGAGTCTCCTCATACTGAATAGCATCATCATATAATTGCGTTAATTGTTCTATTTCATCAAAGACTAACTTCCTGAAATTTTTCTTGTCCACCTCCGAAAGTACAGTTTTCCTAGAGTAGAATTCTAGCTTACGCTGAAGCTCCTTCGGATCAAGAGAGTAAAATTTTAAGAAGATAAGTCTAACCCTCGGGTCTTGTTGACCGGAATCGGAAAGCGCAAGAGAGACTTGTTCCTTGTCTAGGAACTTCCACCAGTGCTGATTGGAACTTTTGTATGTAGTTTCCGTTATACCGAAATCCTTTTCTAAGCTTCGTAAGAGCATTTTAGGGTCAAAGTTATAACCCATGTCTATGAGTTTGTCAACGACCCCTTTGTAACTGAAATCACCTAACTCTTTATTCTCGTTCTCTTCACTGTACTCCAATGCAGCTCTCAATACAGATTCTCCTCTCTCTCCAAACTTTAATAGGAACTCGGCAGTTCTGTCTCTGATACTCCCAGTAATCACAACTAATTTTTTTCTAACGATTTTAAATTTTAACAAAGTATATATTATGGTATAATGAATTCCGAGATAGCCGTAAGTGTTACCAACGTTTTTAAAAAGTTTAACAATTCCCTAATTCTCAAGGGCATTACCTTCAATGTATTTAAAGAAGACGTTTTTGGCCTCATTGGACCTAATGGCGCGGGAAAGACTACTACCCTGAGGATAATAGCTGGGATTATCAAAAGATATGAGGGAGAAGTAAGTGTCTTCTCTTACAAACCAGAAAAGGCTAAGGAGTTGGGACTCATCTCATACATGCCCGAAGACGCTTTTCCGTATGAAAGGCTCACTGGCTTAGAGAACCTGAACTTATTCGCGGAAATTTATGCTAGAGGTGACAAAAAACTCGCTGAAGAGTATGTAGAGATAGGCGTGAAAATTGCAGACTTAGGGAAAAAAATATACGAGAAGACTTCCACATACAGCAGAGGCATGAAAAGGAGATTAATTATAGCCAGAACGTTAATGACTAAGCCGAAACTAGCTATCCTCGACGAGCCTACCTCTGCATTAGACGTCGAATCTTCTGTGAGGATAAGGAATGTCATAAGCAATATGGCTAAAAAATTGGGAAGCACTATAATCCTTTCTTCACATAACATGCTCGAAGTGGAGTACATGTGTAACAAAGTAGCTATGATAAACGACGGAAAGATAATACAGATAGGTACCCCTACTGAGATAACAGAAAAACTGCGAGTCAGAAACTTGGAGGAAGCTTTTCTGAAGGTGGTTAGCCGTGATCAGAGTGTTCCTAGCTAAAGAGTTCACTGAAATAAAGAGGGATAAGAAGCTGTTACTTTCCACAATAATTTTACCATTTATTCTGCTCCCCATAGTAGGGATAGTCCTTTATGCCTCGGTTTCTGCCCAACCTCCGGTTATAGCCGTGATAAACCATAACCCGTTAAATGACTTCTACGTTAGTATTGTTACCAATTATATTCAGAGCAGAGGAGGAATAGTTGAGACCAATATATCCTCCTCAATGTATCCGGACGTAATCATAGAGTTTCCTAACGACTTTTATCAGAACGCTAGCAACATAAGTAGGCAGGCTTACATAATTTATCAAGTGGTTATCTCATCTAATCAGCAAGCATCAGATCTAGCTCAGGGTGCGTTATATCAGTTGTTACTTAATATATCCAACTCTAGAATTTATTACTTGGAACATGAGGCAAAAATAAACGTGTCGGTTGTAGATATAAGAGAACCTATATACCTACTCCTTGGTTACAGAACCGTAACTGGACACCCTACTTCAAGTAGCGCTGGACAATTAGCAGAGCTTACGAGAATAATAGCGTTAATAATATTCCCCAGTGCAACTCCGATAGTATTCTATTTGCTTGAGGGAATAACCGGAGAAAGGGAAAGGAGAACTCTCGAATCATTACTGGCTACACCACTTTCAGTAAGGTCGTTTCTCTTCTCTAAGTTAATAGTGGCTTCAGTCTTAGGGCTATTCTCTTCTCTCGGGGATATAATTGGTACCCTCTTATTCGTATTACTATCCAGTGTATCCCTCAGTCTTAATATTAGCCTGACATTACCCTTCTTAGGAATGATAGTTATCGTGTACCTTTTATCAGTGCTGTTAACCGGAGCGCTAAGTTTAATGTTTCTAGTAATATTAGGTGGATCAGTTAGAAATATTCAAGTGATTAACTTTATAGTAATAAGCTTTGGAATGATAGCCTCGTTTACTGCACTGTTTATAAATCCTGCCCAACTAAGTTTTCCCTTGTCTACTATATACATTATACCATACGTGCAAATTAGTCTTGGGTTACTCCTATATGTATTCGGATCAATACAAGAATCCATATTCTCTTTATTAGTAACGTTTCTAGTCTCTGTATTTTTAATATATTTATCATCCAGGGCATTTGACTCTGAGAGACTTCTCTTAAAATGAAAAATATTTTATTTTTATACACTAATGATTAGATCATGGGAGTAAAAGCCTACGTTTTAATCGTAACAACTGTTGGGAAAGAAACAGACGTAGCTAATGAAGTTAAAAAGATCAACGGGGTTAAGGAAGCAAACCCCGTATATGGAGAATACGATGTAGTAATTGAGATAAATGCAGAAAACTTGGACGAGTTAAATAAGGTAATTGCACAGATAAGGAAGAACTCGGCTATACTGAGAACCGTAACCCTAATTGTAATGTAATCAGTTCGAGGAATCAATTCATCATCTTTTTTAAGTATCTTTATCAGGACGTCCCTGTAACATCATTTTTAGAATGAGTTAGAATGATCCTATTCTAAGGATTGGGGGGACCCACCTACGTTCATAAGCCCTTGGGACACAAGGGCATTTCGCGTAGGCCCAATTATAATTATTTACTATCCTTATTTATAATTTCCACTTCCTCATCCTCAGCTTCCTTCTCATATAGTTTCTTGATAAGCTCATTGACCATACTCTCCAGCTGTGCTATTCTTGCTTCTAGGAACACCATATTTTCTTCTAGTCTAGAGTATTTATCGTCTTCTTTTTCATCGTTATCCTCCTCATCAAAGGAGTTCTTTAGCCCACTCCTTATGTAAAATTTCACTAAGTCTGTAATCTGCACTCCCATCTCATCGGCCTTTCTCTTCAATTCCTCGTAAAGTGATTCTGGCAAAGATAAGTGTATAGTGGGCAATGTGTATTCTCCTCTGAATAAAAGTATATGAAAACAAATATATTAATCTTCATCAAGTAATCTTCCTCTCGTAAGTGGAATATGGAAATACCGCTCCAGATAATATTTAAACCGAAGCAAGAGGAGTATTAATTTGGGTAGTAAGATGAGAGTTGTAACATTTAAGGTAGAAGAAGACTTATTAGAACTATTAGACAGATATGCAATAAGATATAATTTAAATAGATCAGAGGCAATCAGAAAAGCAATCGAAACGTTAGTAAAAGGAGAATTAGAAAAGGAGACTGTTCCGGTTGCTAAAGTAGAGAAAGTAAAGCTATAATCGTTTCTTTTATCCTTGTAAAAGGACGGCAAGCCATAGGTTTAATGGTTTGAAGCCCTTAAGGCATTGTCTTTTTATAATCCAACCTTTTACGCCCATCTCTTTGTATTTTTGTTAAATAGACTATATGCATAGGAGACAACTATAAGTTAGATTTTACTAGCAGTAGGCTAAGATTGATGGAAAGGGATTAATGAATCTGTTTGGATGTTTTTGGTCAATAAATTTAACTTCCTTTATATTACATTTTTTATTTATATTACACCTTGATAATTCCTCTTCTCTTCTGAGAACTGCTTTAGTCTAAGGAAACTTAACAGTTGTTAAGTAAAACAATCAGCTAAAGAAAGTAAAGTGCTCACATTTGTGTGGTGTAGAATTTCAGATTTAAACTCTCTACTACCTTAAAATAACCAGATTTTAACCAATCCTTTAATATTAATTTGCCTTTTTATGTTCAAGTTTCCTAATTTTATTTTTATTATAAAATTCTATGATTTTTCCCAAAAGTAATGAGAGAATAACTTCAGGGTCTAATACTACTTTGTTATCGTTTGTCTTCTTGTGACCCTCCAAGAGTTCCTTATCCAGATTATATCCTTTCGTAATTCCAAATAACTTTTCGGTGATTTCTTTGTTTTTAACTAACTTTCGATCAAATAACTTATAGCTTCATCGTATGAAACCCTTTTATCGGTATTTTTCTAGCATATCAAAGATCTCTGTAAGCTTCTTTTTTGTTTCAGATTTTAGTCCTATAATTTCTATACTTTTATCCATTAACGTAAGTTACATCACTTTTTCAGAAAACTAAGTAGAAAATCGTACTAATTATTGTTAATAAATTAAATATACCACGTCGTAATGGAAATCTAGATCTAGAGGAGTAGATCAAGGTTTACACGTTGCTTATGTGTGTCCTAAACTCTGTCATAATGTGTTCAAATGAAGGATGAATGTTGTTGAACTTCTACTTAGTATATATTGAAGTACACGACGCTTCCCTTTTCTATAGTTTCCTCGTTTACTTCGGGCTTATTTATTTGAAGTATCTTTAACCCCTCAGTGTTCGCAAGTTGTAAGAAAGGCTCTATAGGATCTAATGGCATGTAGTGTCCTTTAACCCAATAATGCATAGGAAAAACTACTTTAGGGTTTAACGCCTTGATAAGTTGAATAGCCTCTGACGGGTTTATAGTTATAACACCTCCAACGGGAATCATTAAGTAATCTGGATTTTTCAATTCATCAACTGACTTTTCATCTAATAAGTGCCCTAGATCACCTAAATGCACGTAGGTTTTTCCGTTGGGTGACGTTATTTTATATATAGCAGTCTCTCCCCTTCTTTTACCTTTCTCTTTATCGTGGTAAGCCTTTATCCCCTTTATTGTATAGTTTTTGTACGTAAATTCTCCATAATACTTAAGTTTCACGGTTTCATGAGGTATTATTTCATACGCGTTATGGTCGTAATGATTATGGGTGATTAGAATTAGTGAGGCTTTAACCTCAGGTCTCGGTAATCCAATACTTCCACCGTCATGGGGGTCAATTAATATTAAATTATCTAGAAAAAATGCCGAGTGTAATAAAAATCTTATCATGCATTTACTTTTTTAGTAGAAACTTTAATAGCTATCGCTTTTGCATCGTCTACTGTTACCTTGTGTCCGGTTTCAGCAAGTGCTTTTATCTCCTTCAAAACCTCTCTTAACTCATCGTCTGTAAGCTCAATACCTTGATCAGATAACAATTTCTTTAACCCGTGAATTCCGCTGTGCTTTCCTAATGCTATCCTCCTGAAGTTTCCGACTTCTTCAGGTGATATTGGCTCGTAAGTTAAGGGGTTTTCGATAACGCCATGAACGTGAATACCTGACTCGTGACCGAACGCATTCTCTCCTACGATTGCCTTAAAGTAAGGTACGGGTACTCCCGTTAATTCCGAAACCAACTTCGAAGTCTCATACAATTTATAAGTTTTTACTCCGACCTCATAACCGAGTAATTTCTTTAACGCCATAACCACCTCTTCCAGTGAAGCGTTTCCAGCCCTCTCACCTATACCGTTAACAGTCACATGTACTTGCCTGGCTCCTGCCATAACACCTGCTATCGAATTAGCCGTAGCTAAACCGAAATCGTTGTGACAATGTACGCTTATTATCTTCCCGTCAGCGACCTTTACTACCTTACTTATCAAATCGTAAAACTTGAAGGGGTGCATTACACCCACGGTATCTGGAATATTAACTCTATCAGCTCCCGCTTCTACAGCAGTTTTAACAGCCTTAAGTAGGAACTCTTCATCAGTTCTTGTCGCATCCTCAGGTGAATACTCCACAATCAAACCGTGGTCTTTCGCATACCTTACTGATTCATATATCCTATCTAGAACTTGCTCCCTCGTCATTTTCAGCTTGTACTTTAGGTGTATGTCTGATGTTGCAATGAATACGTGAATACTTGCTATACCAGTATCTATAGTTCTATCTATATCTTGCTTTACAGCCCTTGATAACCCTATTACCTCTACCATATCCCCTACTTCGTCTAATATCTTCTTAGTTGCCTCGAACTCTCCTTCAGATGCTGCTGGAAATCCTGCCTCTATTACGTCTACTCCTAGATCTGCTAGTTGTCTTGCTATTCTTACCTTTTGCTCTATAGTTAAGTCTATTCCGGGTGCTTGCTCTCCATCTCTCAGGGTCGTGTCAAATATCCTGACTTTTTTTGAATTAACAAAGAAAAGACATCCCAAATTTTTCTTTGCTTATACAATTATAAAGTTTTATTAAAAACCTCTTCAATTACGTGCTTAGCAATTTTTAACTTATTTTTCTTAATCCACGATGCAGGTAAATTATTTTCATAATAAGGCTTAGAATATTTACCTACAACCCCTGAATCGAAGTCCATTCCGTACAGTCTTATAGCCTTAGCTTGAAATAGAGAAGCTAAGACTACAGCCCTATCACCATCAGTAAATCCTCCGAATAACTTTAGCCTACCAAAAGGAAACACTTGACAAGTACCGATGAGTTTTCTGCCAGAAATAAATGGAAATTTGCTTACCAGATATTCCATGTTATTACCATGAGCTAAAACCACATATATTGAGTTTTTTGGATAGACTGAAATTCCGTCGAGATCCGTCACTATTACATCGGGCTTAATGCCCTTAGATACTAAATAATTTGTCGCACCATCAGACGATATTATTACATCTTCGTTCAAATATTCGACTTGTTCTAAATTCGGACCAGCACCCACTACTGCGACAGTCTTTCCGCGGATTAGGTTACGTAATTCCTCAGTATAGTCCTCATAGTTATTTGCTAATAGCTGATCAAGAAGCACTGCCGAGTAATAATCATCTTCTTCTCTAAACCCAAGTTGTTTTCTGGTCTGTGAATAAAAGTTCAACCAGAAGAAGATATCACGCGAAAATAAATCACATCACCTTCGTCTCTGATTATTTCAATTTTGTATTTGTTTATAATCTCTTCAAAATAAGCACTATTCTTATTTATTTTGTATATCACGTTACGAAAATAATTATTTAGGGCTTCAATTACGTCCGAGCTACAAGTATCCTTGTCTAAGTCAATGATGGAACTCATCAAATACAGTATTTGCTAGCTCGAATAAATCTTCAACTTCCTGAAGCAAGTTCTTCACTTCAACGTTCCTAGCCACTACTGAACCCTCTTTGAGCGAAGACTCGTCAACAAGGATAATCGGATAGAGTCTTTGTTCTAGGAGTTGTAATTTTCTTATTAGCGTGATTTCTTTCTCTCTAACCTTGTTCACAATCACGTTTAACATTTGTGCCTTGTGATCGTAAGGATAATAAAAGCCGTAAAGTCCTAGTATGCTTGCACTTATTTCTTCGACTACGTTATAAATATAACATAAGCTGTCAATCAGGTCACCTTCTTCGTAGGCCGATTTAGCGTTGCTCAAATTCCTCATAGCCTTAGTTAAATATTCCGAAGCAAAGGCGCTGTTGTTCATAGATCGACCACATCTCCCTTGTTAATTTCGCCCATTCTTATAACATTACCGAATGAAGGTAGTTTAGGAACTTCCATATTGCCGTAGACTAACACGCCTTTAGTCGATAAGTAGACTACTAAGGGAATATGATACTCCAGTTCTAAGGGGTCCACTAACAATGTGTAAATCAAAGGTCTGTGCCCCGTATAAATTACGTAATTGGAGTAAACCTTCTCGGCTTCAACTTTCTTCATGAAATATTCCACGATCTCTTGTCTGGCTAAGAAAGAGATCTTCTTTACGCCTTTAATGACAACGAGAACAAAGAGTGGTTTATTCATGTCCTCTTCTTCTATAGCGGGACCACCGATTATTATAGTGTCGACTTTGGTACCATAGTGTTGTATTACTCTGCCTAGGAAATCTTCTACGACGTCAAAAAGCTCTTTCATACTTTATTACTTACCTCTCAAACTGTTAAATATGAGTAATATAGTTGACGATTATTTAACAGCTCCGCCCACAGAGAAATTGAAAGTCCTAGAGATAGAAATACCATGTGGTACAGAGTGTATAAAGTCCTCCCGTTTTAAGGATTTGTTAAACGTGGAGGCTTTCAGACAACAGTTAGAGGTCATAGACTCCCTTAAATCTCTAATTGAAGACAGGATAGACGTTTTGATAAGGGAGTTAGAGTCTCGAATGCCTATTAGAGTTAACACCTATGAGCTTGCCTATTCTTTTTACAGAATAGTTGAGGTTGGAGGGGATTACACTATTGGCTCCGACACTCTTAGTTACGAAGACAGAGTAGTGTTTAAGGGTAGGTTCGAGGAGCTAATGAGTGTATACAAGACTATCGAGGAGATTAAGAAAGAAGAGCAGTTGGTCAACTTATGCCATGAAATAAGGTATTTAAGCGAGTCTTTATGGGAACATCTCGACAAAAACATCAGGAGGGCTCTAAATGAAAGTAAGGGTAGGAGTTGAAGGCTTATCATTCGATTCAGCCCACTACACGCTTTCTTCAGAGGGTAACGACCAGTTACATGGTCATACGTACAAAATATCAGCAGAAGTAGAGGGAGATGGAATAGACCCTAAGACAGGTTTCGTAATAGATTTCGGTCTGTTAAAGACTACGTTACTTGAAATTATTAAGGAGTGGGATCATAAGCTGTTGATCCCTAAAAAGGACCTAGAAAAGGTCTCAATAACAGGCCCCTTTAAGCTTGAAATAAAAGTTATAGAAGCTAATTATCCGACGGTTGAGTATATAGGATTTGAAATAGCTAAGGAAATTTTCGGAAAGCTAGGTGGTAAGTATAACGTGAAATTAAAGATATATGAAGGAGAAGGTAGTTACGCAATAATTGAATATCCTTGACTGACTATCTAACTATTAGCCTTAAGCCTATATTATCTATGAACTTTCCCCTTTTTTCCTTAGTGAAGCATAAAACACTACCGTCATCAAAAGCATAACACACATAAGGGTTTTCAGTGAAGGAACAAGGGGAAAATTGTTCTCCCTTATTTCCTTCATAAACGAAACCCTCCAGATGCACATGGATGAACGATTTGTCATTACTTATCACTACACCGCCGAACACTTTTGCGTAACAAAGCGCTTTATCATATCTGCAAGCATCCGAGATATTGAATCCGTTACGTTTTAACTCGTCCAAAAAATCGTCATGAGTAACTATAGGAGGAATTAATGCGATGTAAACTCTTAATTTTTTATTTTTAGCCGTTTTTTCTATTACGTTCGGTACTGACGCTGTTATATCCATACGGTTTGAAGAGTGGTTTATCTTGAATATATTCTTTACCCAAGTTAAGAGCTATCTCGGCTTTAGCTAACTCATAGCCTATGTATAGTGCGTGCTCCGCATTTACCCTAGTCTTCTCAAGAAGTCTTCTACCGATACTCAAACCATCAGCCCCTATTAACGTGAACTTCTGCTTTCCGTACCAGTTGAGGTAGATATATTTGTTATCCTTAACAATCTTTACGAAACCTTCGTCCATATCTTTAGGCTCTATGTGACCTTCAACCATCTCGGGCGAGTAAAGGTCAGTACTACTAGTATCCACTTTTCCTCTTTTTTTGTCTTTAAGGATAAGTAAATCGATTCCTAGGTCCTTAGGAACTTTATGTTCTTTCATAGCTATGCTAACCATTTGTGATGCTTTCTTGACTTCAAGTGCAGACCCCCTAGTCTTACCCTTATCCATAATTAGTAAGTTCCCCACACCTAGCTCTCCAGCTATTGTAGTCATTAACGCATTTACTCCAACACTGTCCGCGTCTATTAGCTCTGTAACGTTTAGTATTCCCATGAGCATTGGCTCATCCTTTATGGATTCCCTCACTTTCTTGAATTCAACTATACTTTCAACTACTCCGAAAAGTGGTGGAGATAATACAGGGTCTAGTACTACTTTTTCGAAACCTTTTTGTTTAGCCCTCTCGTACAACTTAAGCGTGATTTCAGCCCTATTCTCCGTTGAATAAGGTGCGATCACAAATGAGGCGTCCTTTTTAATTACCTCAAGTTTTTCGATGTTCTCCTCGTTTAGGTTGAACACGAAACCTGCTCCGGCTTTGACACCTTCAATCAGCTCCTCTGGAGATGCAGAATCTATAGCGACCGGTATTAACTCTCTTAGAGATGCTACCTTACTCCTAACATCATCTAAATCATTATGACCGTTGGGAAAACCTAGGACTAAAACATCTATAAAGTCTATTTTCTCTAATACCTCATCTTCGAGTTCCCTCCGCGGTCTGGTCGCATCGACCTCGAGAAAGATCCTAAAAGGGGGAGGTACAACAGGGATCTTTACGTTATCCACCTCGAATTTGTAATAGCCAGACTCCTCGACACTTCTCAAAGTGTCTTCCAGGTTCTTACCCCTCTCAATTTGGATAAATTTATCGGCAGGATATACAGTAGACAATTCATACCCCTTCTTTAATAGATCTAACGCAAATGGGAGATCGTGAATGTCCTCAGTACCTTTGTAGGCTCTTATCCCTACTTTTTCTTCAATGGTTTTTGCATCCCCACTTGACAACCCCGGAATTATAATAAGATCAAAGTTGTTCACTTTGTCTTTAAACTTCTTTAGACTCTCCGCTATATACTCCGTCGTCATCAGAGCTGCAACTGGATAATCCAAAACTAAAACATCAGCGTTGATCTTTTTAGCCACTTCCTCGACGGCTTTAAAAGCTAATTTACCAGTTACTAAAAGTATTTTCACAAAGTTTAAGTCCCAAAAGCACCTTATAAATGAAAGTTCAGAAAGCCTTAAATTCGAAGAGGAGTGAAATGTAAATATGAGTCTTATACCAAAATCGGCTGATGTTAAACCCGGTGAAACTTTTGATTTAATTATTGTAGGTCTCGGTCCGGCTGCGTACAGTGCTGCACTTTACGCCGCAAGATACATGCTCAAGACACTCGTTATCGGGGAGACACCTGGTGGACAACTCACTGAGGCAGGAGAAGTAGACGATTATCTCGGACTAATCGGAATCAATGCCCAAGACATGATAAAAGTGTTTAATAAGCACATAGAGAAATACAACGTCCCAGTAGTCTTAGACCATGTAGAAAGTATTAGGAAGGACGGGGATGAATTCGTAGTAAAGGCTAAGAGGAAAGGGGAATTTAAAGCAAAGAGCGTTATACTAGCTATAGGAGTAAAGAGGAGAAAACTTAATGTACCGGGTGAGGCTGAGTTTACAGGGAGGGGTGTGTCTTACTGCTCGATCTGTGACGCGCCCTTATTTAAGAATAAGGTTGTAGCTGTTATAGGTGGTGGTGATTCGGCCTTAGAAGGTGCTGAAATTCTATCAAGGTATGCGACTAAAGTATACCTTATTCATAGAAGGGACGAGTTCAGGGGACAACCGATCTATCTAGAGAACATAAAAGCAAAGCCTAATGTCGAGATAATCCTCAATACCGTTGTCACTGAAATTAAGGGAGATAAATTAGTGAAGTCTATACTGACTAAGAACGTGAAGACTGGAGAAACTAAAGAACTAAACGTTAATGGAGTATTCGTGGAGATAGGGTTTGAACCACCGACGGATTTCGCAAGAGCTAACGGACTTGAAACTGACGCCATGGGATATATAAAAGTGGATGAGTGGATGAGGACTAATATACAAGGAGTATTTGCCGCTGGGGATTGTACGGGAATGTGGTTAGGTTTCAGACAAGTCATAACTTCAGCCGCTCAAGGTGCTGTAGCTGCTCACTCGGCTTTTAGGTATCTTAATGAATTGAAGAGGAAAAAATAAATGAAGAGAGATGAAATAACTAAAATAGGGATAGAGGTAGCTAAGTTCTTAAGAGAGAAAAAAGATTCATCAGATATTGCGAAAGTTATAGCTACACACGAAGATGACGTGACTAGGAAGATTGACAAAGAGAGCGAAGAATACATATTTGAGCTTATGAGAAAAACAGGTTATAAATTCAAATTTATTTCAGAGGAAGCGGGAACTGTAGAAGACTCAGGTTACGAATACAAAGCCATAATTGATCCCATTGACGGGAGTACTAATTTTGTTTCTGGTATTCCGTGGTCTACAGTGTCAATAGCTGTTTACAGAAGTGATGAAAATAACTTGTTACAATCAGTTACTGGAGTCATAACGAATATATTCACAATGGACACTTTTTCTTATGACGAAAAGTACTCTTACATTAATGACAAGGTAGTACAAAATATTAGAAAACCGGAAAAGATACTTATCTTAGCTTACTTTTCGAGGAATAAATTCGAAACGGTAAAAGAGTTTTTAAGCCAAGTCAGGGACTATAAGCTCAGAAGTTTAGGTAGTGCATCCCTCGACATGGTTCTTGTTTGTATGGGAAAAGCTACTATGTTCTTCGATATTAGGGGAAAACTAAGAAACGTAGATATTGCAGCTTCAAGTAACTTCTGTAATAGACTAGGAATAAATCCTCATGATAAAAAGTTAGAAAGTATAAATTCAAGTTTGGATAAAGTAAGTACGCTAAGTGAAGTCATTGTATCTCTTGATCAGAATTTGAGTTCTTATCTTTCCTCTGCTTTAAAGAAGGTTTAACCATTTCTACTGCTTCTACTAAGTCTTCATAAGTCAGTTTTCTCTGGACGTTCCCTTTAATTATCTCCCTCAAAACTTTAAGTTTAGCTTCTCTAGCTACAGCAGCGAGATCAGCACCACTGAATCCGTCTGTAATTTCAGCTATCTTAACACAGTTAACTTGTTCGCACTCCTCTTTTCCTATATACTTCCTAAGGATGTCCTCCCTTTCTTCTCTATTGGGTAAAGGCATGTAAATTATTCTATCAAACCTACCTGGTCTCTTTAAGGCTGGATCAATATCCTCAATCCTATTTGTCGTTCCTATAACTACTACCTCTTTAAGACTTCTTATTCCATCCATTTCTGTCAATAACTGGTTCACTATCTTAGCCAACTCAGCCTTCTGTCCTTCCCTTCTAGGAGCTATAGCATCTAACTCGTCGAGTAGTATGATTGACGGTTTGTTCTCCCTAGCTCTGTTGAAGACCTCTTTTACAGTACTAACTGCTCCTTCATAACCTTTATATAATATTTCTGCACCGCTCAACATTATCAGTTTCACCTTTAACGTTCTAGCAAGGGCTTTAGCCATCATAGTTTTACCTACTCCGGGCGGTCCGTATAGTAATATTCCCCTTATAGGGGGGATTTTCATCTGTTCCATCAAGTTAGAATACTTTAACTGAACTTCAAGTAGGTCGTAGAGCTCCTTTTTTACGTTAAAATATCCGCCTATATCATCTAAAGTGATCCTTTCGGAATTTTCGTCTTCTACTATTTCAGGTCCTTTAAACTTCCTTTCATAATCCATGCGGAATTTCTCATAGTCATCGAGCATTTGTAACGTTACGCTAGGCTTATACCTCTTTATTACTTCAACAAAATCCTCCATTGTTATCTGCCTTTCCCGTCCGGTCTCAAGGCTCTCAATGGCAACTTTTCTGGCTACCTCTTGACATACGTTTGCCAGATCAGCTCCGGTAAACCTCTCGGTCATCTCAGCAATCTTGTCTAAGTCTACATTTTCGGCTAGCGGTTTACCCACACAGTGAATCTTCAAAATCTCTTTTCTAGATTTTTTATCCGGAACTCCTACATAGATAAGTTTGTCAAATCTCCCAGCCCTAAGTAGAGCCTTATCAAGAAGTTGAGGTACATTAGTAGAACCTACAATTATTACACCATCCTCACTATGAATCCCGTCTATCTCAGACAACATTAAGGAAAGTAGTCTTGGTGTTACAGAATCACCAGTGTGGCTTTCCCTTTTTACTCCAATAGTATCGATCTCATCGAAGAAGAGAATACAAGGTGCATTTTTCCTCGCATTTGCGAAAAGTTCCCTTAATCTCGCCTCACTTTCACCGTACCACTTGCTCATTATATCGCTAATATTAACGTAAATGAAGTTGATCTTAGCTTCATTAGCTAAAGCCCTCATCATTAAAGATTTACCACACCCAGGTGGGCCGAACAAGAGAATACCCTTAGGGGGTCTCAAACCGTATTTTTTAGCCAAGTCTTTGTGTTTTAGGGGAAGTTCAATATATTCCTTGATCTCCTTTTTTACATCTTCATAACCGCCTATCATGTCCCACGTTATTTTCTCTCCTGCGTCATCCTTTTTCTTAGTACTTTTCTGCTGTAATTGTACTGCCTTATCTGAAAGCATAAACTTTTGAGTATTCTTTTTAAATAACATATAAAGTAGAGTCATCATGACTGCAAGTACCCCTACCAATGATATAACAGTTTCTACATCTTGCGAAAAGACCATAATCAAACATCATTATGGAATTACAAATATTTAAGTCATAGTTAGGTTTTTCAAGTCTCGAAGAATTTCCACAGCAGCGTTGTACCCGGGTGCACCGGTTACACCACCACCCGGATGAGTTCCAGAACCACATAAGTATAAGTTCCTTATAGGAGTTCTGTAATCCGAATAACCTAACAACGGCCTGAAAACATACAGTTGATCAGGGGTCATGTCTAGGTGAAATATATTACCTCCCCACATCCCGAACCTCCTTTCGATATCCAAAGGGGTTAGGAACTCCATTTTCACGGGCTTGAAATTAGGAGCATACTCCCTTACTGTCTCGAGAACGATCTCTGTCATTTTATCTTTTAGGTCATCAAGCTTAGGGGAGTAGGGCAAGTATTGACCGAATATATTAAACACGAATTTCCCTTGCGGAGCTAACGTAGGGTCTATCGTAGATGGGATGTTAATAGAAAGCCATGGCTTCTTAGAATAACCGAAAAGCTTGGAGTCTAAGTAAGCATTCTCTATATAGTCTATTGAGGGCATTATAAGAATTGAAGCCTTATGTTCGTCTGTTAGTGACTTACCTTTACCGAAATCCGGCAACTCTTCCAAGTAACCGTTAATTTTGAAAGACACACCCGTGGTTTTCAGTGCATCTACTCTTCTCAAAAAATAGTCGTCCAGTTCCGAGTTTCTTGCCAGCTTAAGAAACGTCGTTTTAGGATCCGCATTTGACACTACTATCCTACTCTCCACGACTTTTCCGTCTTTCAGTTTTACGCCAACTACCCTCTCCTTTCCGTCAGAGTCCTTTTTGGTGAGTATTTCGTCTACTTCTGATGAAGTGAAGACCTCTACTCCCAGATTCTTCGCCGCATCAGCTATTGCCTTACTTACGGTCCCCATACCTCCCTCTACATACCCCCATGCACCTTTTATCCCGTTCACCTCACCTATGTTGTGGTGCAGAAAAACATAAGCAGTACCGGGAGTCGAGGGAGAGGCGTAAGTACCAACAACTGCGTCCTCAATTAAAGCCGCTTTTACCTCTTCAGACTCAAAGAACTCGTCCAAAAACGACTTCCCGTCTTGGAAGAACATCCTAGCCAGACTTAAGGCTTTATCCTCGTCTATGCTCAGACCCTTAAAGAACGAAAAGAGCTCTTCTACCTCAGAAAATTTAGGAGGACGGTTTAGCATGAAAAAGTCAGCAACGGAGGAGAAAGTATCCAGAAGTTGGACAAATTTCTCGTAGCTCTTTGCGTCGTTCTTGGAATACTTCTCAATTTCCTTTATTGTCTTTCTTGTGTCCGTCCATATAGAAATCCCCTTACCGTTTCCAAAAGGTACGTAAAGCCCTGGGTCTTTAAGATAAACCTTAAGACCGTATTTCTCTAGATGTAGATCTTCAATTATTTTTCTCCTTAACAAACTTAAGACATAGGAGCCTGTTGATACTTTAATTCCAGGCCATAACTCTTCAGTTGCAGCGGCCCCGCCGATCATCCCTCTTCTTTCGAATACCGCAACTTTCAGGCCTTCCTTTGCAAGATACGCAGCAGTCACAAGTCCATTATGGCCTCCTCCTATTATTATTGCGTCGTACATCTTACGCAGTACCCCGCCTTATTCTAAAAAAAGCCGCAATGGCTGCACCTGCAACTGATAAACCTATAGCGAGGTAAGCAAAAATTGTTATCATGTTCTGAACAGCTAACTCATCAGGAGGTATCGTAGTAGCCATGATCATATAACTTCATTAACTCGGATAAAACTTTAGTGGTATGGAGTTCGTATACCCTGATTATTCTTCGAGAAGCATTTATAATCTAGCCTGTGGGATAGCTGAATTTCTCGGGGTAAATAGGCAATGCAAAGGCAATAAGATTGGTATAACCGGTAAAAGATTAGTCTTAGCGTTGATTGATGGCATGGGCTATAAAATGATGGAGAAGGCGGGAATAAATGTAGACACTTACATTACTACTGCTTTCCCTTCAACTACAGCAACAGTCATTACGACACTATTTACGGCCCAACTACCTGGAGAGCACGGGATTTTAGGCTATACAACATATTCCAAGAAACTCGGTTCTGTGATTAACACGTTGAAGTATACTTACCCCTTAATAGACTCAAGGGACTCGATTTCTTCACAAGTTAAGTATTCTACACTATTCCCAGAGGTAAAGAGCTATTTAGCCGAGGTGACGGATAAGAACACTGCAGGGGTAATACCCAAGGGTTTAAACGATACTGAATTTACTAACATGACTCACGGTAAGGTGAAAGTAACAAAGACATATAGCACTTATTTTGACGCATTCTACGAACTGAATAACGCTTTGAATGAGAACTATGATTTTGTGTACTTTTATATACCGGACGTCGACACATTAGCTCATAAACACGGCCCTAACACTGAAGTGGTCAAGGAGGCGATAAAAGATATCTATGAAAGGTTGAGTAAACTAGCCGCGTTGAGAAGAGAATACGAATTCGTTATTATCGCAGATCATGGTCATGTACAAACAAGAGATCATGTAATTTTCAATAACGACACTGAATTCCTTAACATTTTGGATTTACCCCCTTATGGCGACTCAAGGGCTATTTTCCTCCACAGTAAGTACGATCTGAAGACTTACCTTTACTCAAGGTATCCTTCATTAAAGGTATTCCCTAGGAATGAATTTGAAAAGTTGTTAGGTAAGGAAGGCTCTTACGCAGATTTCATAGCAGTCCCAGATGATGATAAGGCTTACGTTTATTTATTTAAGCAACAACAAGATGACTATACAAAGTTAATAGGTCATCACGGGGGACTGAGTGAGGACGAGATGAAAATACCTTTGGTGATCATGAATGGTTGAGTATTATATCCCTAAGTGGGAGGAAATAGAAGAAGGGATTTTAACAATAACAGAAAGAATGCTGAGTGATGATTTTGTCCCTGACGTAATTGTGGCTATTCTTACTGGCGGAGTAATCCCAGCCAAACTAATGTCGGATGTGCTGGGAATAAAGAGCATGAGATATATTGACGTCAAGTTCTATAGGGGAGTAAATACTAAGGAAAATAAGCCTATAGTGAGAGCGGTATACGTAGATAGTCTTGAGAACAAAAAAGTTCTCGTCATAGACGACGTGTCGGATACTGGGGAAACATTAGACTTTATCGGGAACGTCATAGCAATGTTTAACCCTTCTTTAGTAAGGACAGCAACAATATTCGTTAAGCCGTGGTCTAGAAAGTATCCGGACTATTACTACAAAGTAGTTGATAAATGGATCATCTTCCCTTGGGACAAGTGGGAGGTAGTTAGAGAAAACATTGAAGCACCGGTTGATAAGAAAGAGAGGTTCTTAGAAATACTCAAAAAATTGAGGAAAAACAGTTAGAATATAGCGGGTTCTCTGTATTCTCCCCAAACTTCTCTCAAGGTAGAGCTTATCTCTCCTACTGTAGCTCCAACCTTAATTGCGTTCAGTATGTGTGGGAATAAGTTCTCCCTTTCCTTCTCAGCTGCTTTCCTAACAGCGTTTAATGAGTCCCTCCACTTGATTTCGTCTCTCTCACTTCTATACTTCTTCAGCCTCTCCATTATTCTGTCCCTAACTTGAGAGTTTACCCTAAACACTTCAGTAGTACCTATCCAGTCGGGCTCGTAGAACATGTTTACTCCTACTTTCACCATGTCACCAGTCTCAATCATCTTCTGTATTCTATAAGCACTGTTAGCGATCTCGGCTTGTGGATATCCTTTCTCAATAGCCTTCATCATGCCCCCCATCTTCTCTATTTGATCAATTATCTTCCACGCCCTTTCCTCAATCTCATCAGTTAACCATTCAATATAATAAGACCCAGCTAAAGGGTCAATAGTATCAGTTGCACCGCTTTCATACGCAACTATCTGCTGAACTCTAATTGCGATTTTAGCAGACTTCTCGCTTGGCAAAGCTAAAGCCTCGTCATAAGAGTTAACGTGGAGGCTCTGTGTACCCCCGAGAACAGCTGCTAGGGCTTGTAAGGTAGTCCTTATTATGTTGATCTCTGGTTGTTGTGCTGTAAGTTCGGCTCCTCCGGTTTGTGTATGGAACCTTAACATCATAGAGTCTGGTTTCTTAGCATTGAACCACTCTTTCATTATCTTAGCCCACATCCTCCTAGCAGCCCTAAACTTTGCTACTTCCTCGAATATGTTTGTATAACCTGCAAAGAAAAATGACAACTTGGGAGCGAAATCATCTACCGGAATACCCCTTTCGGCTGTCTTTCTCACGTATTCAATACCATCAGCTAATGTAAATGCTACCTCAAGAACAGCGTCAGCTCCTGCTTCTCTTATGTGATAACCACTAATGCTTATAGGGTACCACTTAGGTATGTTCTTTGCTGAGTATTCGATTAGGTCTATCGCATAACGTAAGGAAGGCTCGGGGGGATATATGAAGTTCTTCCTAGCTATGTACTCTTTTAGAATATCGTTTTGTACAGTACCGTCTAACACATTCATGCTTATTCCTCTGGACTCAGCAGTTGCTACGTACATAGACAACACCTCAATTGCCGTAGCATTAATCGTCATTGATGTCGTTACCTTGTCCATTGGAATCCCTGACATTACTAAGTCCATTTCCTTCCAGTGGAACATTGATACTCCTACTACACCTACTTCAGTAAACGCTAAAACGTGGTCTGGGTCTAGACCCAACTGGGTAGGTAGATCAAAAGCCATACTCAAACCGGTCTGGCCGGCTTGAAGTAGTTTTCTGAACCTAGCGTTTGTGTCTTCAGCCGAGCCGAAACCTGCGTACTGCCTAATTGTCCACAGCCTCCCCCTATACATTGTGGGGTAAATTCCTCTGGTGAACGGGTAATCTCCGGGAAAACCTATCTTCTCGTCATACGTACCTTTGAGGTCAAGGGGAGTATAAAGCCTCCTTACCTCTATGCCTGAAGGTGTTGTAAAAGCCTTTTTCCTCTCAGGTCTCTTGGCTAGCCACGGATTCAGCATCCTTTCTTCCCACTTCTGTAAACTTTCCTTGATTTTTTCATCTGTATCCATAAGGTATCATGATTATACTTGTTTAAACACTATATAATCTTTGCTTTTTAAACAAACTTATAAGTCAAAAATGAATTAATTCTAGCCATGGAGACACAAAATATCGACCATATCGGTGTCGTAGTGGAAAATATAGATAAAGCGATTGAATTCTACACCACTACGCTCGGGATGAAACTTGTTCATAGAGAGGACTTACTAGATAGAGGTATAAAAGTGGCTTTTCTTACCGGAACTGATGGTGAAACTGCTGTAGAACTTTTAGAGCCCATTAACCACGAGGACATGAATAACACCGTTGCCAAGTTCCTGAAAACAAAGGGGCCCGGGCTTCATCATTTAGCGGTTAAGGTGGAAAACATAGAAAAGAGTCTGAAAGAGCTAGAATCAAATGGTTTACAACTTGTCGACAAGGTCCCTAGACCTGGCGCTAGAGGACATCTAGTAGCATTTATACACCCAAAGAGCGTTATGGGTGTGTTATTGGAGCTTGTTCAGCCTCGTGAATGATCAAGGTAATTTCACGCGTTGATTTTTTTAGCTCTAATTCGTAATTCTCTTTTGGGATAAAAAGATGTCAAGAAGGTATAAGGATCCATTTGAACTATTTGATGAAATGATAAGAGAGATAGAAGAAGAATTCGAGAGGTTCGAGAGGGAATTCATGAGACTTGGAGGAGAAGGCGAAGTAAAAACATTCGGTCCTTATGTTTACGGATTCAGAGTAACAATCGGACCTGACGGGAAGCCAATTGTAGAGGAGTTCGGAAACATTAAGAACTATAAAGGAAAGCCAATGATAACTGAAGAGAGAGAACCTTTAGCAGACGTAATAGAGAAAGGCGATGAGATTAGGGTTATAGCAGAAGTACCTGGTGTTGATAAGAATAGCGTAAAAGTGAAGATAACGGACGGAGGGAAGACATTAATAATTAGGGCTGAAGGTGGGGATAGGAAATATTACAAAGAGATAGAACTACCGACTCAAGTAGATGAGAACAGTGCCAAGGCTACTTATAACAACGGAGTATTGCAGATAATACTGAAAAAAGTGAAAAGCAAGGAAGAGGAAGGCAAAGAAATCAAAGTTGAGTAATTTTTACTTTTTCCGATTGAATGAAGCTCAGACCACTTTCATCATTTATTATTAAGGTAAACGGGATTTTCCCATTTTTTGCATCCTCAAGCTTCTTACATTTCTCTTCTTTACAATTATCCCCCAACTGATCAAGAATTATTTCTAAAATTCCCTCAATAGTCGTCAAGACTCCTTGATATGCTTCACCCGCAGTAACTTCAATTTCTAACTCGGGGATTATAATGTCCGCAGAAGCTGATCTGTAAACTATTGTTCCTAGGTCCTCTTCCTTTTCAACTTTAAGCTCTAATTTAATTGGTGTCAAGAATTCTAGTGGTTTTACATCTCTCAATCTGTAACCGCAACTTTGACATTCCCAAACCGACAGTTCTAGTTTACCTACATTGGGTGCTTCATATAGATACTCTCTGATGATCATTTGATCCGCATGGCATATGGGACATTTGTGTTTTCCTTCATAGAGTAATTGAGGTTCCATTTTAATCTTATTAAAGTTTATCTATTCGGATACAAATTATTATTTGTAAAAAGTGGTGGGATGAAGTATCCTAAGGAGAACGAGATCGGTAAGATAGAGTATAAACTTTTAATAAATAGTAAAGACGAAAATAGGTTACAATCTCTCGCTACACAAATGAAATACAGACTTGAAGAAGGAGGAGGAGAAGCGTTTTACGTAATCGGAGTAAGCGATGATGGAGACGTTTTGGGGTTAAGTATAGAGGACTTAGAAAGTAGCATTGAAATTCTAGACAAAATTGCTTCGGCAGTTAATGCTAAAGTAGTACACAAGAGAATTGTCGAAGTAAAAAAAGGACGATATATAGGAGAAGTGCTCATAAGGTTATTCAAGGATAAGATCCCCGTCCAAGTTAATGTAGCTGTAATGGGTCATGTAAATGCTGGGAAGAGTACTTTGACCGGTGCACTAGTATTAGGAAAACTTGATGATGGAAACGGTACACTGAGGGCTATGGTAGCCCGACATGTACACGAGGTTTTGACTGGGAGGACTTCCTCAATTACTTTAAGGCTTCTCGGATTTAACGATAAGGGAACAATTGTTAACTGGAACTTGAGAGATCCTCTGGACGAAGCCGAAATAACGTTAAAAAGTACGAAGATAGTGAGACTTATAGACCTAGGCGGTCACGAGAGGTACCTCAGAACGACTCTGAAGGGATTATTAGGATACGAAGTAGATTATGTAATGCTCGTAGTGGGGACGGACGACGGATTATCCGCCATGGGAAAAGAGCATTTAGCTATTGCATCAATACTTAAGTTCCCAGTGTTCATAGTCATAACAAAAATCGACAAATACGACGAAAAGAGAGTACAAGATATAGTAAATGACATAAGGAACGTGCTTAAGATTCCAGGGATTAACAGGCTTATTATGGAGGTAGAATCCGACGAGGACTTATTAAACGTTATCCTAGCCATGAGGAGTAAGAGAGTAGTACCGATCTTTAAAGTGTCAAACGTAACCGGGAAGGGACTCGACATACTGAGTAGGTTCTTGAACATGCTACCACCTAAGCCCAAGGTCACAAGTGATGATAACCAGCCTCCTCTAGTTTATATAGACGAAATATATAACGTGAGCGGAGTAGGAACTGTTGTACTAGGTTCAGTAATAAGGGGGAACGTAAAGACAAATGATAGTTGTTATATAGGTCCTACTAAACTGGGAGAGTTTAAGCTAGTTAAAATCAAGTCGATTCAGTTGAACAGAGTATTTGTTGACTCTGTAAACGCAGGAAGTATAGCGACTTTTGCAGTTCAAGGAGTGGATAAGGAGAACCTGAGAAAAGGAATGGTACTAACAGTGGAAAAACCCAAAAGCTATAAGAGGTTCAGGGCTAGAATAGTAGTACTCCATCACCCGACTACAATTAAGGAGGGATATGTAGCTACCTTGCATCTATACACAATTAGACAAGCAGTGAAATTCCGTGAAATTTCCTCGAGATATCTTAGGACCGGTGACACAACAGAAGTGGTGATGGAGTTCCTATATAGGCCAGAATATATAGAGAAGGGGCAGATATTCGTTTTTAGAGAAGGTAGGACTAGAGGTCTCGGGATAATAACTGAGTTACTAGAGTGATTATTCATCTATTCTTTGTTTAGTACATGTTATTATGTCCTCTGCGATTTTATGTGCTTGCTTCTCTACAAGTTTCTCCAAGCCTTTAATAGTAACTTGCACCTCATATTCTACTTTATATATTAGTTTGTCATTGTCAACCTTGACTCGACTGGTAATCGTAGAGGTTACTCCAACTCCTTTAACTTCGATAACAGACACAGACTCATTATCCCTAAACTCAAAGGACTTCACTCGAGCCTCAGCCTCTACTGTCAAAAAACCAACCTTAGATCTGACGGTAAATTCTTTTCCTTTTATTTCAGTTACGCCTGGAATACAATTAATTAAGTTCTGATAAGAACTGAGGAACTCTTTTGCTTTATCCACATTCTTTATTTCTACCTCTCCGCTTATCTCCAATTACTTCACCTTAGTTTTCACGCACTCAAACAAGTCGTTAACTATCTTACCTACAGCTGAATCCATTAATCTCGCTCCTATCGAGGCAAGAACACCTCCGACTTTTACGTCAGCAGAATACTTTAGCCTAACTGGATTATCTAAAACTTGTAAGATTGCATTAATATCTACGTTACTGTTTAACCCATTTCCTTTTGCGATTAAGCTAAGGGTTTTCTTAGCATTGTCTATGTTAACAAAACGAACTAACGCCTTATACTCTCCTTTTATGAAACCTATTCCAACTGTTCCTACTACTCTATACTCGTCACCTTCCTTGGTTAAACTCTTTATCCCGGGGAAGCAAGAAGCCATGCTTTCTGGTTTTGTCACGAAATTCCAAAGCTCTTCAGCACTTACCTGAACCGGAACTTCTCCTTCATATTTCATAAATAGGTATTTCGAGTAGAAGTATTTATGAGAATCGGGGCTGTAATTCTAGCTGCAGGTGAGGCTAATAGGTTCGGTTCTAATAAACTAATTAAGGAAGTTTACGGAGTGCCTATTATTAGAAGGGTAGTAAGTGCTGTTGAAGGCATAGAGAAAGTAATTGTAGTGGGGAAATACTACCAAGAGTTGATGAGAATATTGGAAGACCAAGTAGTATTGTACAACCCTTATTGGAATAAGGGAATGTCTACTTCATTAAAACTCGGGATAAGGTTCTTTCAAGACTATGATGGAGTTATTATACTCCTTGGGGATATGCCGTTTATTACTAGGGATACCGTAAATAAGATAATCCAATCATTCACTGTGGACTGTGACATGGTAGTACCTACATACAAAGGAGTTAGAGGGAACCCGGTACTATTACACAAAAGGACTTTTCCCCTGATCATGAATCTGGAGGGAGATATAGGAGCTAGGGCTATAATGGATAAGGTTAAAAAAATCTGTTACGTTGAGAGTGGTGAAGAAGTCCTCATTGACGTGGATACTCCTTCTGATTTAACCTCAAAGAAGCATCCTTAATAGCTTTTACTATGTTTTGGTAACCTGTACACCTGCATAAGTTACCCGATATACCTTCTCTAATATCCTCCTCTGACGGGTTGGGATTCTCTTTGAGTAACCAGTAAGCCTCCATTATCATACCCGGAGTACAGTAACCGCACTGTAAACCGTGATTGTCCCAGAAAGCCTCTTGTATCGGATGTAGCTTCCCGTCTTTGCTAAGACCTTCGACAGTTAGTATATCAGCACCTTCAGCCTCTACCGCCAGAACTGTGCATGACTTAACGGATCTTCCGTTCATTATTACAGTACATGCCCCGCAATTAGAAGTATCACATCCGACATGAACGCTTGTATATCCTAAGTCTCTTAAAACGTGTACCAATAGTCTTCTGGGCTCTACCTCCACCTCGTGAACTTCTCCGTTTACCTTCAAAGTTATCTTAGCCTTTTGGTCTTTCTCTATTATCTTCATTTACGAACACCTCCTAAAGCTTGATTTATACCCCTCTTAACTAATACCTTAACCATCTTCTTCTTATACTCAGCTGATCCCCTTATGTCCGAAGTTGGGTTTGTGCTCTCCATAGCCCTTGTCGATGCTTTCTCGACTACTTCTTCAGTGAGTTCCTTCCCTATTAACTCTTCTTCTGCACCCTTTGCTCTAACTGCTACATTGTTTACAGCAGTTAAGCCTATTCTTGCATCTTCGACTCTACTACCGTTTACCTTCAGAAGGAGCGCAACACCTACTATTGCGTAATCACCAGCCCTTCTTTCTAGCTTTTGATATGAAAACTTGTAACCATCAAAAGCTGGAACTTGTATTTCTGTCACAAGTTCTCCAGAGTTTAAATCTGGTGTAAACATGTCTTTTGCGAAGTCCTTAAAATCAACTAATCTCTGACCTTTCTTGCTTCTTATCAAGACCTTAGCGTCCATTGCTATCAAAGAAGCAGGGTAATCTGCCGCTGGGTCTAGGTGTGATATAACACCACCTATTGTTCCTATATTCCTAACTTGGGGGTCTCCGATCGTTTTTGCCACATCACTTAGTAGCGGTACATTGGATTTTATCATGTCGTAATGGGTCGTTAATGCACCTATTTTATAGATATTTCCTTCTCTTTTCACGTAGTTAAGTTGTTGAAATCTCCTTATTTCCACTATATAAGAAGGTCTTATAATCCTGAGCTTTAAAGCGGGTATCAAACTATGTCCGCCAGCTAAAGGTCTTGCATCTTCATGTTGTTCTAAGAACTCTATCGCTTCCTCTATACTATCGGGGATTACATAACCTATCTTGGGAGGATACACAAATAATGAATTACCATATCTATTTAAAATCTTGCTATAGTTAATATGCCAAACTATACTAATTTATATGTCCCCAAACGGTTTACCTTTTAAGCGAGATAGCTAGTAGATTTATTTAAGGAATACTCTTTACTACTGGTGATGAAGACTTTTGGGTCAGAGTAGTGAAGACGTGGCGGCTAACTGAGGTGTTATATGTTGAAACCCATACATCTTTCAGTTGGTAGAATTAACATAGATGTAATAGTAAAGTTAGATCGATTTCCTCAGCCTGACGAACCTCTTAGCACCGACATTCTTGAAATACAGCCCGGCGGTGCGGCTGTAAATTACGCTACAGCGGTTAATAAACTAGGTCATAGCGTTAAGATTTTAGCCAAAGTAGGGAAGGACTCACTTGTCATAAGACCTATACTCGAAAAACTAGCGGAAACCGGTGTGGGCTTGGACTATGTAGAAGAGGTAAATGCACCCCAAAGTATGGCTTTAATTCTTCTGAGGAGTGATGGAAAAGTCTCAATTGTTAGGAAGTTAGGCTCTTCGTTACTTCTATCAGATGAAGACGTAAGAAAGTACTTCGGGATGTTTGATGTGATTCACTTCGCCTCCGTACCTCCTGAAATCGTGATCAGAGACCCTAGCTCGAAGTTAATCAGCTATGACCCAGGGCCAAACAGTGGAAAACTTAATTCTGAACTGGACGTAGATATACTCTACCTAAACGAGAAGGAGAGCAACTCCGTGAACATAAACAATTTGCGGAAAGTGAACTTAATCATAATAAAAATGGGTGAAAAAGGTGCTAGGGTAATATCCCAAGATAAGGAGTGTGAGGTAGAGGCTTATAAAGTGGATCATGTAATTGATACTACCGGTGCAGGAGACGTATTTGATGCAACATTTAATTATGCGTATATGGAGGGTTATAGTCTAGAGGAGTCGTTAAGGCTCGCAGCAGCTTCTTCAGCTTTAAAAATAACCAAATTAGGAGGAACATCCTCTCCCACTCTAAGCGAGATCCTAAATGCATTAAAATCTTACACTCCGAGTGTATATTGTAAATGATTGTGCTCTTCGTGGACTTTGACTACTTTTTCGCCCAAGTAGAAGAGGTACTGAACCCCCAGTATAAGGGCAAGCCGGTAATTGTCTGTGTTTACTCTGGGAGGACTAAGACCAGTGGTGCTGTGGCTACAGCTAATTACGAAGCTAGAAAACTGGGAGTAAAGGCTGGGATACCAATAATTAAGGCGATGGAGTTAGCTCCTTCCGCTGTATTTTTACCCATGAGAAGGGAGGTCTACCAAGAAGTTTCTAATAGGATTATGGACGGAATACTCAGGAAATACACCTCAAAGCTCGAAATAGCGAGTATTGACGAAGCATACTTAGATATAACAGATAAAGTAAAGGACTTTGATGAAGCTTACGCCCTAGGTAAGAAAATAAAAGAGGAGATATTTGAGAAGGAAAAACTGACAGTGACGATAGGAATTGCCCCTAATAAGGTATTGGCTAAAATAATAGCTGATAAGAATAAACCGAACGGGTTAGCCGTGCTAAAGCCAGAGGATGTTCAGTCTTTCCTCCAAAGCTTGGACATTGACGAAATACCGGGGATAGGAAAGATTTTGGCTGACAAACTGAAAGAAATGGGGGTTAATAAGTTAGTGGATGTCTTGAACTTTGACTTCATGAAGTTAGAAAGGGAAATAGGTAGGTCTAAGGCAACTTATTTGGTCAAATTGGCTCAGAACAGATACAACGAACCGGTAGAGGACAAGACCAAAAAGCCTCACGGTAGGATTTTAACATTACCGTATAATACGAGAAAGCCCGAAGTAATACTACCTCACCTTAAGAGAGCTGTAGACGAGGCTTATAGCAAAGTTCAAGGCGTACCTATGAAGATAACGGTTGTGGCAATAATGGAGGACTTAGAAATCGTAAGTAAAGGAAAGAAGTTCAAACATGGGATCAATAAGGAAAACGCATATGAAAGAGCATTCGAACTACTCAAACAGATCCTCGAGGAGGATGATAGAAAAATACGTAGAATAGGAGTTAGGTTGGATGACGTGATTAAGACCAGAGGGTTAGACCAGTTCTTCTAAGGAAACAATACCCTTTAATACACTGAAATTTACGTTACCATACTTCAATAGGTAGTTCACAAACCCTCTAACCCCCCTACTGTTAGTATCTACTTCTTTAAGTACTTGAATGTTTACGTAAAAAGGCACCACATTACCCTTTACGACCTTTTCTAGAGGGATTACCCTCCTGATCTTATCAAAATCTTCTTCTATGTTCTTAGCCTCTAAGTAAGCTTTCTCGCCTCTTATCGCTATGACTACGGGCTCGTCACTTATTTCACCGTACTTATCGTGAATAACTACCAACCTTCCTACCCTACCCCCAGGAACGTCTTCGTAAAAGTTCAAAGCCTCTACGAAGTCACCGTTACGGGACATAGGTATAACTATTAACTCCTCTATGCTTACGATTTTAACGACAGATTTTATTCTCACTTTCATATTTATCACCATAGCAATGATCGAGATAGACGGCTCTTACGGTGAAGGTGGGGGTCAAATACTCAGAACATCATTGACACTTTCGGCTCTAACAAAAAAACCTTTTAGGATCTACAACATTAGAGCTAAAAGACAGAAACCTGGGTTACAGAGACAACACTTGACAGCTGTAGAAGCTGTTAAGGCTTTGACCAGCGCTAAGACCAAGGGAGACTTCGTGGGTTCAACTGAACTCATTTTTGAGCCTAGGGATATTGTTGAATCAGGACACTTCACATTCAATATGGGCACTGCTGGAAGCGTTACCCTAGTGCTTCAAACAGTCTTGCCAATCATCCTTAATAGAAAAATAGAGATAAGGCTAATCGGAGGGACAGATGTACCTAAGTCTCCTACCATCGACTATATAAGGCTTGTGTTCCTGCCATTACTTACCAAAATAGGAATAAGAGGAGACATTGACGTTGTCAAAAGAGGTCATTACCCAGAGGGGGGTGGTGAGGTTATAATAAAGAACTTTAAGGATAATCCTACATCTTTTTCTATAAATACTTTCGGAAAACTGATAAGGATAATAGGAATTTCACATGTGTCCTCACTCCCATCTCATATAGCTGAAAGGCAGAAAACTTCAGCAATATCAATTCTTGCCAAACTGGGAGTTGAGGTCTCGATCGACTTAGACATAAGAGAGAATGAAACTAGTAAGGGGAGTGGGATAACCCTCAGTGCGATAGGAGAGAATAGTATTATTGGTACAGACTCTTTAGGGGAAAGAGGAAAGAGAGCAGAGGTTGTAGGAGAGGAAGCTGCAGAGCTCCTAGTTAAAGAGTTGAAGACTGGTGCTGCAACCGACAGTCATATGGGAGATATGTTAATGCTTTACGCATCACTATACGGTGGAGAGTATACATCATCATACTTAACTCAACATGCAAGGACTAATGCCGAAATAATAAAGAAGTTTCTAAACGTAAGTGTTGAAATAATAGGTGAATCACCATACTTATTTAAGGCAAAATAACAGCCCTTCCAACTACTCTCTCCTCTAAAAGATCGTTTATTGCCTCATTAATTTCCTCAAGCTTATAGGGAACCGATAAAGTTTTGAGCTTTCCAGCTTCAAATAGCTTAATTACCTCAACCATATCATCCATATTACCATATAATATTCCCCTTATCCTTGACCCCCTTAAGACTATTAGTTGTTCAGGGATTTGTAAATGACCACCGTATTCACCGATTATTCTTAATTCCCCTTCTCTACTTAATAACCAAGGGGCATCTTCGAGCGTTTGATCGTTTCCTACGAAATCCAGTACATAGTCGAATTTCTTTCCGGCTACTGGAGAGAATGGAGGGTCTTTCTTTTTCATCGCTAGTACCTCGTCGGCTCCTAAACTCTCCGCCTTACTCAACCTTATCAAATTCCTCCCTATTACGGTGACCTCAGCGTTTTTCATCTTAAGTAGTTGGATAGCCAGTAAAGCTACGGATCCTACCCCTATCACCAATACTCTATCTCCTTCCCCTATCCCTTTCGTGGCATTATAGGCAGTTATTCCAGCATCGGCTAAAGGTGCTGCGGATATGTAATTCCCGCTTACTTTGAATAGGTACTCCTCAGAGGGAACTTTTACATATTCTGCAAACCCTCCGTCCGTATGAACACCTATGACTCTCACGGACTCACAAAACTGCCTATCCCCCCTTCTACAGTATTTACACCTACCGCAGCCTATCGAGCTGTATACGAGAACTTGATCCCCTTTCTTGAACTTGTTACCTCCTTCCACAACCTCACCTACTATTTCATGCCCCAAAATAAGGGGAGTCCTCACGGCTATGTCGTTCTCCCATTCACCGAAAATTAAGTGAATATCGCCGTGGCAGAGCCCAGAAGCCTTAACTCTTAAAAGGACTTCACCAGGGTTCAATTTCGGCTCAGGCACGTCCATTATTTGAAGGGGCCTACCTTTTTCTAAAAAAACAGCCGCCTTCATTTACCATCCCGACTTAAGATATGCTGCTATCTCCCAATCTGTTATCTCGTTCTCGTAATCATCTAACTCCTTCCTTTTAATCTCTATAAACGTGTTAATGAGGTCTTGACCCAATGCATATTTTAACTTGGTGTCACGATCTAGGCTGTTAATAGCCCCCCTTAAACTCGTCGGTAAGGTTACTACGCTGTAATTAACATCTATATCCAAACCTCTTTCTATTCCATCTAGGCCCGCATGAATGATCGCGGATAGAAGTAAATATGGATTTGCTAGGGGATCTGCCAATCTGAACTCGATTACCCCATAATCCTTATACGTTGACGGGATCCTTATTATGTAGTGCCTCTCGTTTCCTATGCCTGCGATTGTCGGTGTAACTATCTCTTTAAATCTCTTATACGAGTTGACAGTGGGGGCTGCAATAGCCATTATTGAGCCTATATGATCAAGTATACCTGCCAAAAAGTTATAGAAAGTCTTGCTCAATCCCAATCCTTTCGGGTCGTTAACGTCGATACCAATGGGCCTCCCAGTTAAATCCAAGAGCTTAATGTAAACGTCCATACTGCTACTCGGGTAATTCCTAAAGGGCTTTGGCATGAAGGTGGAGTACAACTTATAGTACCTTGCGGTGTCGCGTATTATTTCTCTAGCAGTAACTAAAGAGTCAGAAGCTGTTAATGTATTTGACATCGCGAAGGTAATTTCGTATTGACCCGGTCCATAGTGTTTATTGATGTATTGAACCTGAGTATTGACACTCTCAAGATTTTTAATTAAATCCCTTAAGAAACTCTGTTGTTCCATAAGCCCTTCAAGAGAGAACGCTCTTGCTTCATCTGCCGGTAAAGGCTTTCCGTCCTTGAAGTTTATAAGGTAAAAGGTAGGTTCAAAGGCTACTTCCAGCTTTATTCCACTGTCCATCAACTTCTCCATGGAACGATTAAGGAGAGACCTTGTGCAAAGGTTATGAGGAGAGCCGTCACTTTCAGTTAAATAGCTCATTACTCTAGCCGTCCTTTCTAAGTAGGGAATAATAGCAAAGGTTGAGATGTCGGGCTGCGCGAACATATCACCATATATGTGTTTTATCGGTGTATCCCTATAGTCGAGAAACAGTAATGACTCAGAATACTCGACCCCCTTTCCTTCTAATACCTTTTCGAACTCTGCCCTCCTTAAAGATCTTCCTCTTACATTTCCTAAAATATCAACGAAGACTACCCTTACATAATCTACTTTTCCGGATTTTAGTATTTCCAGTACTTCATCCCTGATCAATTTGCTCAAACTATCCTAACTATTACTTTATATAAAAGCATTCAACGAAAACGCATGAAGATCTGACCGGCATAAATAACGGCGTTTTGGTAATCACCGAAAATACCCGACTCGACCACTTTTCCCTCTTTCAACAAGGTTACTATATATAGATAATCTTCGGGTGTCTTTCCCTTCTTACGATGAAATTTTAGCGTGTAGACTCCCAGATTAACGCGCTTCCTTTGGGATACTTCATATCCTAATAACATTATGGTATAGATGTCTACCATAGAGTCCTTAATTACTTTTTAATGTCAACAACTACATGATAAACTTTTGGTTTCACACTCCTTACAATCCTAGCAAAGACTACGTTTGGGTATTCACTCTTTGCCAGACTAACTGGGTCGTTGCCCTCTATTTCAGTGTATAAGTGCAATATCCCACCTGCCTTCAAATGAGGCATAGCTACCTCGTAAGCTTCTTCAGCCTTCTCTGGGAGAGGAGCCAATATTCTATCGACATTATACGGGAGATAGTCCATTTTCTTAAAAGCGTCTCCGTAAATAGGAATAACCCCGAAAGCCTTGTTCAGATCCACGTTAGCCATCATATAATAATAAGCAAAGGGATTAATGTCAATAGAATAGACAGTTGAGGCACCACCCATAACGTAAGAAAGTATTGAAAACGGTCCATACCCTGAGAACATATTGATGATGACTTCCCCTCTCCTTACAAGTCTAGCGACCCTTATGTGCTCGTAGGAAAGTTTAGATGAGTAAAAAACCTTGCTTATGTCTAGGAAGAACTTACACCCGTACTCTTTGTAAATCGTCTCACTCTTTTTTTCACCGGCTAAGTGAACTGTAGTTGAAAGCCTGAAGTCCCCGCTTATATCCCTATACTTACCCCACACTGACTTAACGTAAGGGATTTTTTCGAGAATTATTTCCGCTAACTTTCTTACTTCTTCTACGTCTTTGTCGAAAGGGATTCCGATTATGGCGATGTCTCCTACTATCTCAACCTTTTTCCAGAGACCTAGTTCTTTCGCCAGTTTTTCTATCAATTTCCTCTAACCTCCTGACGCCCTCTTCGACGTCCTTTAATCCCACGTTCAATGGTAAACCCCCGTCTAACACGGGTTCACCGTTCACTATCACGGTCTCTAATGAATAACTCGAGTACATCAGGGTCTCATAAGGAGATACTATGTCCAAAGGAAATGCCGGAGGCTCAGAGTATTGGAATATAACTAAATCGGCAGTATAACCTGAGTTCAGGACTCCCGAGTTCATTTTGAGTTGAGAATAACCCCAATCAGTCATAGAATGGAAAGCCTCTTCAGCTGTAAGTAAAAGCCTGGTAGACGTATAAGCCAACTCGTGGCGAATGTCAAATGAGGGTACAAGGTCTAGTGATACAGATGGTTTATACTCGCTTAAGGGAAACTTAGATACCTCATAAGAGGGTGTAAATGACAACTTAAAGCGCTTCTTTCTTATTACGTCTAGATCTAACCTTGATCCGCCGCCCAACCCTATTATTTGGTCGTAATCTATGTCCTCTGTGAGATACACCTTGTTATCAACAAGAACGGCAATTTCGTTTTCCTTAGCCAGTTCAACTGCGTCCCTCAGTAAGGACTGATCACAAACTTTCAGAATTACATTATTGGCTCCTTTATGAGACCATCTATTGAACAATGTCCTGAACTCTTTTTCCCAGTCGCTAGGCGAATTACTACAACCAACGGAAACTATTATAATCGGTCTTAAACCCACCTCCGATACTGCTCTAGCTACTATATCTAGATGATTTCCGCTAAATCCTACTGTAGTGACACCTTGTTTTAGGAGATGATAAGCCCCTAACAAGGCGAAATAATAAGAATCGTTAGATGAGAAAGTAGAGAGAAGCAGATTAGCGTTTTCCCTACCGGTGAAGATCCTAAATCTGAATGGATAAAGAGACAAGTAAGTGTGAATTGTTATAAAACCCGGTGATACAATTCTATCCCATCCCCCTATGTCGAGTTCTGCATCCTCATAACCAGTGAGTTCATCATGAGATACTACATCTATTTTAGAGTCTTGCAAACCAACGTAAACTTTTCTGAGTGGTTTACCAGCACCTAAGGCGATCCCAGCCCTTATTACGGTTTTCATGGTATTAAATACTGGAGGGTAAAATATAAGACTGATGAATTACATTGAGCTAATAGAAGACGAGGTAAAGAAATTCCACCCTATAGAAGTTGAACAAAAAATTACCTCTGGAATTATAGTAGGAGCCGGAGACTCCTATGCGGTAGCTCTCGCTTTGGAGGGAAAGACAAGTAAGAAAGTTATTGCCGTGGACCCATACGAAGCCCTACACATAAACTCGGATAGACCTTACGTTATAGTCTCGATATCTGGAAGGACTAAGACTAACATTGAGTTAGCTAAGATCAAGAGAAAAGAAGGTAGAAAAGTTATAGCCGTCACAGCTAACCCTACTTCGCCCCTCGCAGAAAACTCTACTGAGACCATTCTTATACCCTATAATAGTAATATTACATTACCCGGTACCTTATCCTTCCTTCTTGCCTTATCAGCTGTTTACTCACTTTTCGGTATTGAAATACCTAAAGATTACATCAAGGCTAAGAGTTTTGAACTACGGGAAAAACCATTCTTTGTCGGTCAAGGAGAAAACTACGGTATAGCTTACTTCTCAGCTTTAAAATTAAATGAAATTTTCTGCGAGAATGCAAACTACGAGAGATTCGAACTATTTCTTCACTCTCCTATATTCTCTACAAGAGGTAGGCAAATAGTACTCTTGAATAGCGGAAGTGAAAGAGAAAGAAGACTCAAAAAACTCATAGACTTTACCTACGTCTACTTAACTGAGTGTACTGATGCTTTTTGTAACGCACTTACTGCCATTCTTGCAATAATTGAAAGGATGAAAAGGGAAAACTGGAATAGAATTTGTTTTATTGATGATAAAAAGATCCTAAATATTAGTTCAGAGATGATATACTAGATGGCGAAAACTTTAGATCTAAGGCAAAGCGATACTAAGTGTGGTTCTAGTTCTCCTGCTCTTACCATAATGAGGTTTTGGCTTTCGGAGGGTGGTAATCAAGAAGTAGAGATAATTGCTGTTAAAGGCGTTCAGGCAGACCAAGTGGAAATGTGGGCTGAAGCCATGAAAGATAAGGGAGTTAAAATCCTTTCAAAACAAGACGAAGGAGATAAAGTGATATATAAAGTATATCTACCATAAATCCTAATAATGAATTTTAGGTTGGAGGACAAAATATATTATGATACGAAATGGATTATTTGAGATTCTCAAAATATCTTTCAATATCGATACTGATAGTCTCGCTGTTAATATACATTATCGGAGATCCTATTGAGAAATTATTAGCTTATCAAGGTCCGGTGATAGGTGGAGGTATATTAGGATGGTATGTCCTGAACTCAGTTAGTAGAGATAAAATAATTGAAGAAGAGAACGGTGATAGAGCCCCGGTTACAGCTATTCTCTTGAGGAAATACGCTCTATTGGGGGTAATTATAGGTGTATTAATGATTATCCCTTGGTTAACACCCACGCTGTTCGTATTGGAAGAAACGGTTCAACTTCTTTACATTCTCTCTTTTACGAGCATGGCAATAGGAGGTTTCCTTATCGGATATGTAATCTCGTCTTTTAAATTCATAGAAAAGGTTATACTTTATTCCTTAGGTTTTGTAGGAGACATTTTATATTTCTTTGTAATTTATGTAGCATCGCAATTATTCGGAATCCCTCAACTAGAAGTAGTGAATTACGTCCTACTAATGGTTTACGGCGTAAAGTTCCCTGAAGGTGCAATATTCGGCTTTTATATCATTAAAAGAGTAAACGCAATATGAACGGCATAGTTTACATAGTCGGTGCAGGACCTGGAGACCCTGAATTAATTACGGTCAAAGCATTGAAAATCTTAAAGATTGCTGATGTAATAATATACGATAGATTAGTTCCACAAGAGTTATTAGAAGGTCTGAACGCGGAATTAATATACGCCGGGAAAGAGTTAGGAGACGCAAAACTTCAAGATTATATAAACGAGCTGTTGGTTCGAAAAGCTAAAGAGGGAAAAAAAGTCGTAAGGTTGAAAGGCGGAGATCCATTTGTCTTTGGACGAGGAGAGGAGGAATGTATCTATGTCTTAAGGCACGGAATAAAGTGTGAGATAGTACCTGGAGTAACAAGCGCGATAGCTGTTCCTACATATGCAAGAATCCCAGTCACCAGCAGACTAGTGGAAAGTTCTTCAGGTTTCACGGTAATTACGGGGACGACAAAAGACGGCGGATTAATTTCAGAGGAATATATACCAAGAAAAGGAACTGTAATTATACTTATGGGTATTCACGTAATAGACGAGTTAACTAAAGTGTTAATGAAGGTCAGAAGCGGAAAAGAGAAAGTAGCTGTAATTGAAAAAGGCACAACTAAACAGCAAAGAGTTTTTACTGGTACATTAAATGAGCTACCAGAAATTATAAAAAGGGAAGGAGTAAAGTCACCTGCTGTCATAGTTATCGGTGAGACAGTATCACTGATGGATTTACTTACTCTTAAAAAGGAGATGTGAAAATTCTGTAGTTACTACTGTAAGGGGGAGCCACAGTTACTACAGAATTTGGCTCCAGGTGAATTTACGTAACCACATTTAGGACATTTTATTGGAGTCAACGATGCACCACAGTTAGGACAGAACTTCGCGTTAGAATCCACTTCGGCACCACATTTCCAACACTTTGTAACTACTTTTTGTAGCTGGACTTGTGAGGCCGACGTAGAAGGTTGAGTCACTGATGAGGTGCTTGATGGTTGGTTCATCGCGGACGTGCTGACGGATTGCTGAGATGTAGGAGATTGAGTTGGTTTGGGAGGATTTTGTTGATAAGGAGGTTGTGGTGGTTGCTGAGGATAAGGCTGAGGATTTTGTTGATAAAGAGGTTGCTGATAAGGGGGCTGAGGGGGTGCTGAAGACTGAGCCATCATTATAGCCATCATAATAGTATTCATAATCTGGTCTTCTTGCATGAAGTCCTTTATTAAATTGTAGGCGTCTACAGCTGTAAGCCCGCCACTAGCTAAAGTCAGTAGAGAGTTATGCAAATCCATGTCTGAAACTGTTGCGACTCCCGCACTTCCTATTAAAGGTATTAAATCTTGCAATAGGTTAGTCATACCCGTTTCTACCATAATCATGTTAGGACCTTCACAAATTCTAATTGTATATGCTTTATTCGAGTCAGTGATCATCCCTAAGAAGCTAGAGTGTTGTGCTTGAATGACAGCCATATACTGCCCTACCATTGGAAAAACTTGAAAACCCTGCCCCATTAAGTACATTACAACTTGTTGAACAACCGGTTCTAAATCAATAGGTCTCTGTATAGGTATCATCTGTTGCTTACCGCCTAACCCTATGGGCTGCATGCACATCATCATATTGAACATAGCATTGGATTGAGGATTTCCACCGTATGGATAGCCAGAAGGTTGAGGATAACTAGATGGGTACCCAGTAGGCGGATTACCGCCCGAACCGTAAGGAGGATAGCCTGAAGGAGGAGGATAGCTCATTGTAATTATTATATCAAATATAGATAATAAACATTTAGGAAACTTACTTATAACATCCCGTTTCTTACTAGAAAGGGGAATTTGTCTCACCAACTCTTAAATAATTTGAACTATATGGGGTTCTTAGGTTAAGAAAAATGCCTCTAAGCTTTCTCATTATGGGTTTGGTCATAACTCTCGCTGTAACTCACTCATTAGAGCCTGACCACATAGTTACCATGAGGATGATGAACAGTCCCAAGGATTATCTAGCTTTTGGTGCTTCTCACGGTGTTGGTTTCGCAATAATTGCCATACCGTTAATCTTACTTTTTAATCATTTCCAGTTTTACGGAATACTAGCCGGTGATATAATAGCTATTATCTTTGCAATTGTCCTAATATACGGAGAGCTCATAGGAAAGGAATTTGAAATATCACCCAAAGGCTCGGGAGTCCTGCAGGGAGCATTTGCAATAACTCCTTCAAAGGTAGTTGTGGCTGTATTAGCTTCAGAGACTACACTTCTGATAGGATTTGTTTATGTAGCATTATTTATACTAGTATCAACGATTGCAATGTTTGTTGTGGGTGTCTCGTTACACTACGTTCCAGAAAAGCTCGAGAGGGTCATTAATATAGGAATTGCCCTTGTTACTATCGCCTATGTAATCTATACAACGATAAACGGAGAATTGTAGAAGATAAAAAGTCCTCATTTTTCTCGCTCTACAATCCACAACGGGGTCTTCTCCCCCTTTAAATACTTCTCTATCATTTCTAATGTAGTTGGACTTATAGAAATTTTTTTCATTTCGTCTATAGAGAAAAACCTTGCATCCTCAGCATCAGAACCAGCCTTTACCTCACCGTTAGTGATTTCACAAACGAAGTCCAATATCACATAATGGAACCCCTCCTTAATAATTTCCACGATAGCCATCAATTCTTTGGGTCTCACTTCTACAGATATTTCTTCCCTCATCTCTCTTTTCAACGCTCCCTCAATTAACTCGCCAAAATTTACCTTACCCCCTGGAACAGCCCAAGAGCCTTGATTAGGCGGGTGTTTCCTCTTTACTAGTAATACTTTCCTATCTGAGTCAAATATCACGCATCCGACAGCTATCTTAGGAAAATTCATAGAGATTAAAAGTTCTACCTTGGATAAAAGTTAATATATACTGTATACTCGTGTAATGTGATGAAAGGTTATTTAGTACTTCTACTCGCGTTAATTCTTCTTGCCCCCATAGGTATCATAAGCAATGCTACTACAGCTGAACCTTACCAAACAGTCCAGATTCCTTCATTAACAATATATAAAGACTTGACTTATCATGTAGTAGCTCAAAAGACTCTGAACAAAACCAAGGTTACTACAATTTTTAGTGTTAATTACGAAGTCACGTCAATAGAGAATACTACTTTATCTGTAAGTGTGAGCGGTAATTTCACTAAGAATATGAGCTATATGATTGGTGGTTCAGGTAGCTTTAGCGTTAATATATTTAGCGAATTGTTCTCCCTTCATTACCCTTTCATTCCACCTTTCTTAGAATTTAACAACACATACGGACTCAACACCACTGAAGGGAGATGGGATCTCCAGTATGTGGGGCCTAAAAACGTTACTATAATGAATAAGAATGTGACAGCGTCAGCGTATATAGTCTATTTCAACCAGACTTATTCACAATATTACGTAATTTTGAAAAACGGTCTTATTGCGAATACAAGTTATTCAAGTGAAAACGGTTCGCAAATCACAATGTGGCTAGCGTCCTACTCTAATCCCGTTAATATAACGTTTAATGCTCCTTCTCTAAAAGGAATCGGGAAACCTTACCTTTATATTCAATACGTTAACAACTTTGAAACTGACAGCTTAACGCCTGAATACTTTTTAGAGATATATTACCCCTATCAAGTTGGTGACTACTTAGTCCAGATAAACTACTTGCTATATCCTCAGCAAGGAAGTTTGATAGTTCCGGCCAACTTAGGAAACATACCTCAGCCAATTAACTTCGTCGCCGTTTTTGCACCATACTATAAGGAGCAACTGACTTTCGTAAATAATGTAGGTAATAGTACGATAATATGGAAGGGAGTGAACTTAACGCTCATAAACACTACTTATATCAAAACCATTAATGGTACAGACGTAAAAGCTTATCTGTATAAATATTATCAAAATTCTTCGGTTCCGCAAGGATCAGTAATACTTTACGTCTACTTCTCTAGCTACGGAACGTTATTACAACAAAGCGTGTACTCCGTAGGTCTTAAGAACATTACAGTAATGTTCAGTTTAGCATCGAATGAATACGTAAGTTTAGATTCTCAATATCCCACTCTAACTAAGCCCTTATATACTACATTACCGTATGAGCCTGTAAACCTGCCAACCGCTATACTAATCACCGTGATTATATCGGTAGTTATTTCAGCGTTAATAGTTGTGTTAAGACAAAGATAAAGTATTAATCTTTTTTAAAACCAAATGATTTATCACTTATGTTTTACATTAATAATCAAAAGCTTATATGCCTCTATTGCAAAGAAATAAATTTTCTAATAGAGAAAGAATCATGAAGTGTTATGACAGAAGCTGTTCAAACCACTCTTACTTCTAACCTTTATGACCAACAAGTAAAAAAACTATACAGAGTAGGCGAAATTTTAGGACTTCCACAAGATGTTTTAGAAACATTATCTCAACCAGAGAGGGTTATTCAAGTCAAGATAGAGATCAAGGGAAAGGACGGCAAAGTTAAGACTTTTATAGGTTGGAGATCCCAGCACAATAGTGCGTTAGGTCCATATAAAGGAGGAATTAGATACCATCCTAACGTGACTCAGGATGAAGTTATAGCGTTATCGATGATGATGACATGGAAGAACTCCCTTCTCTTATTACCTTACGGCGGAGGAAAAGGAGGAATAAGGGTCGATCCAGGTAAACTTTCATTAGAAGAATTGGAAATGTTATCTAGAAGATATATTGATACATTGTATAAGTATATCGGTAGTGACATAGATATTCCAGCCCCAGATGTTAATACAAATCCTCAAACAATGGCGTGGTTCATAGATGAATACATAAAAATAACTGGAAAAGCTGACTATGCTACCTTTACTGGAAAGCCAGTGGAGTTAGGAGGACTAGCGACCAGAAACTACAGTACTGGATTAGGTGTAGCAACCGTGGCTAAAGAAGCTGCATCAAAGTTTATAGGTGGTATAGAAGGTGCAAGAGTAATAATACAAGGATTCGGGAATGTCGGTACTTTTACTGCTAAATTCCTGCAAGACATGGGAGCTAAAATTATAGGAGTAAGTGACTCTAAGGGAGGGGTAATAGACCCTAACGGAATTGATATTAATAAAATCATAGAAACCAAGGAGAAGACTGGCTCTGTAATCAACTATCCTACTGGGAAAAAGGTAACAAACGATGAGCTTCTTACTTCAGAGTGTGACATCCTAATACCTGCTGCACTGGAAAACGTAATTCATAAATTCAATGCTGATAAAATAAAGGCTAAAATGATAGTTGAAGGTGCTAACGGACCTCTGACAGCTGATGCGGATCTAGTTATGAAAAATAGAGGAATACCAGTAGTCCCCGATATTTTAGCTAACGCAGGAGGAGTAGTAGGTAGTTACGTGGAATGGGCAAACAACAAGATGGGAGAAATTATGGAAGAAGAAGAGGCTAAGAGACTCATAGTATCTAGAATGGAAAAAGCGTTTAACAGTGTTTATGGAATGTATAACAAACTCGGAGACCAAGACCTCAGAATGGCTGCAATGGCCTTAGCTGTTGAAAGAGTAGTAAATGCTATGAAGGTAAGAGGAATGATTTAGATAATAAGGTAACGACGTAACAACTTTAAATTCTTTTTATTCGAACCTCCACGTGGTCTTATCTTTCGAATCCAATAATTTTATCCCAGCTTTACTTAATACATCTCTGATCTGGTCGCTAAGATCATACATCTTCTTTGCCCTGAGTATATTCCTGACCTCGACCACAGCGTCAATAACCTTGTTCAAATTGTCGTAAGCTAGATTAAACTCTTCATCCATAACACCATAAACATAGTTAAACTGCCTAAACGCGTCTAAGGCCAACATAGCCCCCATGAAATCTTCTGAGGTTTGTAACTCGTTAAACACTATGGTAGCTATTTCATGGATATAGGATAGTGCTGTTGCAGTATCAAAGTCTTCGCTAAGAGCTTCGTGGAACTTTTGTATAAGGCTGATGATTTTTCTCTGGGTTTTAACTTGCTCGTCATTCGAGTAATATTTTGGTCCATCCTTTATGATCCCCCTTAATACACTCATTGCGTCTTTTAACCTCCTCAGGGATGTGGATGCTTGGGAAAGTGAGTCCTCACTAAAATCTATTGTATTCCTATACTTGGCTGTCAAAAACCAATACCTGAGAGTATTAGTTCCCCATTTCTTGATTGCCTCGTTCAAGGGAATAATGTTCTTTAAAGACTTACTCATCTTCTCCTTATTGATGGTGAGGTAAGATACATGAACCCAATACTTTACCCATGTTTTGCCCAATAATGCTTCAGACTGTGCCCTCTCGTTTTCATGGTGGGGGAAAACTAGATCTACCCCACCACCGTGAATATCAAACTGCTCTCCCAAATACCTCGTAGACATTGTAGAGCACTCTATGTGCCATCCCGGTCTACCCTTCCCCCACGGAGACTCCCAATAAGGCTCACCGGGTTTCCAAGCTTTCCACACAGCGAAGTCGTACGGGTGTCTCTTCTCTTTCACGAATTCTTCTCCCTGATTCCACTCCTCCTTTTTCGTCCCCGATAAAAGACCGTAACTGGGAAAAGTATCAACATCGAAATACACGCTACCACTGGGAGCTACGTATGCATGACCCTTATCAATAAGCCCTTGGATGAACTCGATTATCTCCTTAATATGAGTTGAAACCCTAGGATGTTGATCTATTTCTACTTTAAGCTGACTCATAGCGTCAATATAGTCCTTTAGGTAAAAGTCTACTATTTCAGTCCAATCTTTACCCGTGTCTTGAGCTCTCTTAATTATCTTATCGTCAATGTCAGTTATGTTTTGGACTCTTATTACGTTATACCCCCTTAGCTTTAAGTATCTTATCATCGCATCGAAAGCTACAAAAGTCCTACCGTGACCTATATGAACGTAGTCATAAACTGTGGGACCACATACGTACATCTTAACTGTATTCGGTTCTACTGTTTGAAGTTCCTCTAGTTTTTTTCCCATAGTGTTGAAAATCTTAATCATGATAACTCCCTTTCAAATGCCTTATATGTTATCTCCCTTATTTTAGGAATTAACCTTAACTCCTCCGGCTTTAATCCCATAAGTTCTGCCAATTTCACTGATGTAAAACCAGCTAATAGAAACATACTTGAGATAATTTTTAAAGGTGAAGAATAAAGTGGTCTTATAATAATTGCATTGATTAGCTCAGCCGTCTTCTCGTCAATTATATCTGAAGGGAAAACTACTGGCTGAAACTGAAATGGATAGTTCTCAGAATAAAGTTCTATTTCATTATGGTTCGCTTCGGGTAGTTGAGAGAAGAAAGCTGGATATTTCGCGTTCTCATTTGCCTCTTGCTTAAACCTTTCAGCTATCGGTAGTAAATCAGAAGCGTAAAACACTGGGATCTTACCTTTAATTTTTGAAGCAAGGTCAGTTGCAATCTCTTTTACCTTGGCTTGACTCTCCGTAACTCCCTCTAAAAGCTCCCTTTCTTTATACCCCACACCTAAAGTGTTGTTTATCAGTTTAATAAGATAAGTGAAAATGTAAGGGAATACGTACCTGGTCTGAAGACCTCCAGGAAGGATTAAAAAAGGATATCCTTTTGCTTTCGCATATTCTAACATTTTTCCTCCGCTAGTTATAATCACTAACTTTCTTACTCCTTGTCTTTCTGCCTCCTTCAATGCAACGAGCGTCTCCGTAGTATTTCCGGAATAACTCACAACAAAGACTGTAGTCTTCTCATCTACTTTCACCTTATATCCCCTAAATACCTCGTAAGGGACAGGTAAGGGAAGAAGTTTCAGTACTTCTCCAGGTATTCCGCTTCCTCCTATACCGAAATAGGCTAACTTTTCGGAGTTTCCTAATTCAGGAACTTGAGTGTTTAGAGCATCGGAGAAAAAGTCAGCCCATCTTTCATAAAAGTTATTCACTTTTTACCACCATACTAAGACTTATTGATGGTGGGTTTGCAGTTATAGAGGCATTTATACTTTCGACTCCTATCTTCTTAAGATTTGGTCTCAGTTCTAAAATTCCTGAGGATATTACTAAGGAAGCTAATGAGATATACTCTTCTATGTAAGGGGATACTTTACTCTCTGTTGTTAATAACGAGATGTTAGCCGGCTGAAATATGTAAATAAATATTATGTTGATCCTTTGGGTTAAAAGTATAAAACTAGCAAGGGCTTCGTCCCATTTCTGTGAAGATATAGAATCCTCAAACTTCTTTAGCAAGTCCCTTTGTTTCTTCGTTTCAGCCTTTAGGAATTTAACTACCTCGTTCTCGTTAAACGACAAGGATGTTGCACTTAATTCATCTAACTTCTTAATCAAATTATCGAAGAGTAGAGCTTTCTCCATAAATGATATTACAAGATACAGTATAAAAAGGTCTTTCTTCATCTAATAGATAATATGGAGAAATTAGTCGTAATAGGTGGCGGAGCAGCTGGGATGAGTGCTTCAAGTAGGGCTAGAAGATTAAAGCCACAAATAGAGATAGAAGTCTTCGAAGCTACGAAAATGGTAAGCCATGCCCCTTGCGGAATTCCTTATTTCGTTGAAGGATTATTTGATGACGAGAACTTGTTTATGACGTACACCCCCCAGTTTTTTATTGAAAACAGGAGAATCAACGTGAGAATCAATACAAAAGTGGCAGAGATAGACCTGAGTTCCAGAGTCGTGTATGCCGAAGGAAAAGACGGTAAGATGAAAAGTGAATACGATTATTTAGTTATAAGCACTGGGTCTAAGCCGAAAAGGCTGCCGAGTGAAGGGAACGACAGAGTGTTCTATATTCACCACCCGGCCGAAGCTGTGAGCTTAAGGCAAAAGCTGTGGTCTCTTAACACTATCGCAATAATAGGGGGAGGAATATTGGGTGTCGAAGCTGCAGAGGCTTTAACACAGAGGGGTAAAAAAATACTCCTCATACATCGTGGCGAGTATTTGTTAAATAAGAGTCTAGACCAAGAGTTAGGAAAACTCATCACGGAAAGAATTTCAAGGGACGTTGAGTTGAGACTTGGAGAGGGAGTTACTGAGATCAAACAAGGGGGAAGATTGATTATTACAGATAAGGGAAAATACGAGGTGGACGGTACTATCATAGCAATAGGAGTAGAACCTAACGTAGATCTGGTAAAAGGCAAAATCCAACTTGGAACAACAGGGGCAATAAAAGTAGACGAGTACATGAGAACGAATTATAGAGAAGTTTACTCTGCAGGTGATAACACAGAAAGCGTTAACATAGTAACGGGAAAGCCTCACTGGGTTCCTTTTGCTCCGGTTGCGAACAAGATGGGTTACGTAGCTGGTAGTAATATTGGGGGGGAGCCGATGAAATTTCCCGGTGTCGTTAACACACAAATTACGAAGTACAAGGAGTATTACATAGGTAGGGTAGGACTTCAGGAAGAAGAAGCTAAAAAGTACGGGTTTCACCCAGTTTCTGCTACAATAACCGGAAAGACAAGAGCTAGGTATTATCCCGGTGCAAAAGACATTCATGTGAAAGTCATAGCCGACGAGGAAACCAAGAGGATTCTAGGGGCTCAAATCGTGGGCGAAGAAGAAGTGCTAGGGAGGATCGACATGATGGCAGCTGCAATCATGAAAGGGTTTACCATCGAAGATACGTTCTTCATAGAAATGGGTTACCTACCGGCAATATCAAGAGTATGGGATCCAGTCATCGTAGCAATAAGGAAGATAATGAAAGATTGAGAAGAGGTAATACCCATGGGTAATACGCCATATTTAAATATTTCGTCAATCAAGTTAATCAAAGCATGAGTAATACTTATGAACTTACTGTAATACTCGACGAGGTAATACAAAAATACATTAGGGAGTACTTTAATGTATACAGCGTAAACCCCTCCTTAGTTGAGGGCCCAGCTACTTTAGCTTCTAATGATATCCTGACGGAGATAACACCTAGGAAATTAAACGGAGAAGTCTTTGCTGTTGACAGCAGTAGCAGGAGTTTAACTTCCGCCGGAGGAATAATCAGCATAGTAACACTCGGGGTTTCTTCGTTATCCAAACCCTTATACGGCGCTTATCCCGGACTCTTCGGAATAAGTAACCTCGATTTAAACAAGCCTTTTATAGCCCTTGCGTCTTCTTCTTTCTCCAAGGGTATAAACGCATATTTATATTCATCAAAATACGTAACTACTGTCTCCCTTGACGGAACACCCTTTCAGTCAACAACTGAGCCAGAGAGAGTAGAAACAGAGTTGAGAGCGATCCTTGAAACTGAAGCTTTGAAGAAGTTGAAAAACAAAGGATTAATTATCGTAGACGGACCTCTTTTTCCCTCTTATACGTTCCTACCGGAAAAAGTTAGAAATAATATTATAAAAGAACGTGTTAAAGTCATAGATCAAAACTACATAGGAGTAGTGAAGAGGCTCGATAAATCCGACTTGTTGGTTAGATCTTTGTCCTCCAAAGCCAAGGAAATATCAGTGAAATATAAGGTTGATCCTAGAGGGTTCATCTCAGATGAGGCTTTCTTATTTCAACTTGTAAGGTTTAACTACACCCCTCCCTATCCTACATTAAGTGTAGGTCCTCTGATTAAGGAGGTAACTGAAGGAGTTAAAATATACGTAAATTATTTAATTTACCCGATACACAAATACGTTCCCAAATTCTCTTTCTTAAGAATCGAGTCATTCACTAGAGATGCGGTAGAGGGAATCTCGTCACTAAAATTTACACTAGACGGTATACCCATCGTCTTAGCGTTAGCCGACAAAACAGCAAAAGAGCTTTCTTCGGGAATATTACGTTACATAGCATTCTCACTTGAACGTATGGGACTACAAGAGAGCTTCAGAGGAAAGTTCGAGGTGCTAAACGTTGTCTGAGGACATTTCCAACACTATCAAAGACAAGATAGAAAAGGCTAAAGCCCTAGCTATAACCCTAGGAGTCATAGTCGGAAGAGTAGCGAGAAGTATCCCGAATAAAGTTGATGAAGAGAATTACATTACTAATGTAATAATAGACGCCCCGACTTATTATAAATACCCATTCCTCGGCAAAATAGGGGTGTTATTAGGTGCTGTTGACATTAAGTCCTTGTATTTCGTATTACTTAGGGTCGTTGGTTATGAGAGGAGCGATGTTTCGTCCCTGCTTTTTTCAGAATCTCCAATAATCTCATCGAATGATACTGGTGAAGAAGAGCCTGGCTCACTGATCTCAAACGTAGTTGTAAAGTGCGAAATGTTAACCAAGGTAAACGTATTAGAATCTACAGAACCTGAGGCTGCAGACATAGTAATAGAACCGCAATCCCCCGTCATAATCCCTCAACCAGAAATAATAGAAAGATCTCTGGACACTAACAGAGGTCTATTGAAACTCGGCTACTTAGATAACCCGTCTAGTCAAGTTAAAGTAGCAATAAGCTTAGACGATCTAAATTATCACATGCTACTTTTGGGAACTACCGGAGCTGGGAAAACCTCATTTGTTAAGGACTTAATAGCCGGGATTTACAAGGCTGCCGATGATACTAGAGCGTTAATATTCGATGCTACCGGTGATTATTACCACATTTTTCTTCCTCCAGATAGAACAAATAAGACTGTGAAACAGAGCGTGAGCATGTTCGAGTCACTCTACTCACGAATGACTGGTATAGACCTCGGGATAATTTACCCTATAACAAAAAGGTGGTTGAAAAAATACACTAACGGTAAAAAAGACCTCTTATCTATCACCACGGCCTACTATAAGTTATATGTGGAACCCATAGTGAGATACTTAGAGAGAAAAGGATATACGTTCTACGTTTCTGTAGATAAGGGGAGAATAGTAATATCAAATAGCGAGTGGAAAGCTGAGACCGAGATCTATCCTTTTTACTTCAGGTTTAAGGAAGCTAGGCGTATACTACCTAGGCTTAATCCATACTTCTCAGAGCAAGCAACGCAGTTCCTTAAGATCTTGATGAAGAGGGAAGGAAGAAAGTACGAATCGCTCTCAGACCTCATTGAAGGTTTCGAAAAAGAGGATCTTGAACATATAAGCATTCATAAGAGCACGAAGGAAAACATCTTGAGGGGGCTTTACTTACTTAAGGAGACTGGCCTTTTCGATGTAGGTGCCGAGAGGGTGCCCTTATCGAACATCCTCCTAAACAATAGTAAGAAAATTCTAGTATTTGATTTGTATAATAGCGAAATAGACGATTTCTCTCAGAAAATTCTTACTTACTACATGCTCGACAAGATATTCGATGTTAGAGAAAAACAAATGAAAAGCGGACTCTTGAAGGATAGAATAATACTCATCGTTGATGAGGCTCATAAGTTCTTTCCTTCCGTAAAGGGAGGAGAAGAAGACTCAAACTACGTCAGGAGAGTAGCAGGAAAAATAGCAATGATGATGAGACTAGGGAGGAGGAGAAAGATAGGGTTTATATTTTCAACACATAATCCTGCGGATTTATCTGATATTATTGTCCAATTGGCAAACACAAAAGTTATATTCAGGATAAAAGCTGAAGTAGCTGAGGCAATGGGATTATCAAGAAGTGAAGCTAAGACTCTTAGCTGGGAGAAAAACGGGGTAGCCTATTTAATCTCCCCTTGGCTTAGGGAGGGAAAGGTGAAGATAAAAGTCCCAGTTCCACCACCACTTGGGCATTACGACTTGTCAAAGGCGACGTGAGATGGGAGAGCTGGAATTAGTCATAAAGAAAATGAAAACTAAAGGAGACAAAGAATCTGTTATAGAATTCCTTAAAACTCTGATGAAATTAATACCACCAACGGACGATATCGGGATTTCTTTGGCCAGAAAAGGGACTCACGAGTATATCTTAGATAGAAAAGGGCTTGCTATAATAAGCTTATCCGAAGACGAGTATCTACCCTTCTTCTCAGCATCTGAAAAGAGAGTTGAACTGGAGAGCTTACCTGATGATGTTGCTAAAAATATAAAGAATAATTGGAGGAACATACTAGATCAGCTAAGAGACTATGTGTTAGATTACAGTAAAATTGATAAGAAGTATTTGAAAGTAGTAGATGAGATAACAGATGCAGTTTTTAAAAATCTCTGACACCAAAGTAACGGCTATTAAAGTCATTCATTACGAAAACACAAATTACATGGGCAGATTACACGGGGGTGATATGCTGAACTTTCTCGTCGACATAGGGATGTTATCGGCGATGAAAGTAGCTAAAGGATTAGCCGTACTGGCTTCTCTCGACGATGTCATCTTTAAGAAACCTATCCTCTTAGGCGACATAATAACAGTTGAAGCTGAAACGGATTATGTAGGGAATACATCAATGGAAGTAAGTATGAGAGCGGTAAAGGGGGACGAAACGTTAGTGGAAGCTACTGGAGTTTACGTTAAAGTGGACGACCTACTCAGACCAACAGTTGTTGATAAGAAAATACAACCTGATAATGAGGAAGAGAAGAAAAAGTACGAAATTGCATTGGAGAGAAGGAAAAACAGAAAAGTTGACACGTCTTCAAGGTATAACGTGAGCGACCCAACAGAGGGACTGACTTATAGACTTGTATCAACAATCTACGTGACCCCGGATATGACTTATAACGGTAAGATAATATCCGCCGGAAAGATGCTTAAAGTAATGGACGACTTAGGCGGAGCCTTAGGTCTAAACTACATAGGTTATGAGGGATATGGAAAGGGTGATACAGTAGTCACTGTTTCTGCTAATAGTATGAGTTTTTACACTCCAGTCAGATTGGGAGACATTCTGGAAATGAGGGCTGGGATTAGTTACGTGGGAAACACCTCCCTCGAGACTACTATAAACGTGATTAGGGTGGACCCCGAAAACATGAGTAAAGAACACGTAACTACCGCCTACTTCAACTACGTCATGATAGACAACTCTGGAAAACCGGTAAAGCTGAAACCCCATACGCCACAAAACGATAAGGAAAAAAGGATCTTCGAAGAGGCTTTACTCAGGCGGAAGAAGCTACTTTCACACTATTGACGTAATCATAAAACATAAAGAAAGATATTACAAAACCGAAGAAAGATATGAAATATGCTTGTGAAATAGAATGAGGGTTTACGATGGCTGAAAGTATACTACCAGCAGCACTAGCTAAGTTTTCCCCTGCATTAAACAATCCTATTATAGCACCTCTGTTTTTACTTAAGTTCTTGAACATAAGTGAGAAGAAAGCTGTACTGTAAAGAGGGTAGCTAGAACCAAATACTAGAAACACTGGCATTATCCCGTAGGATAAGTTTATAGAGAAAAACACTAAGAATCCCAGCACTAGAACTATCGATGACCTTAATGATATCACTGAGAAAGCATAATACAACTCGTTATCCTTTACCATCTGAGGTGATCTGTAATAAACGTACTCGTCCACAATGTACAATGCAGTATATGAGAGAAAGTAAGTCCAAGAAGGTACTTTATAGATCGTAAGGAGAGGAATGAACATAACGTAGAAAATCTCAGCAGAAAGATTGAACATGGAGAATGATATTAAGGGCTTTAGCAGTATCTTAAACTCTCTTATTCTCTCGTTTTTATCCTCCCTTATTTCACCCTTATAACGCGGGATGACTATCGCATTTATCGCAGTACCAAGTGCAAATAAGACTAAGGGAATTTCGAAATGAGGTAAAACCGCACCAAGGATACTACCTGCTATATTCCCAACTAATGATAGTTGGGAAAGTCTAGAATTGCCTACAACAATCATTTCAGGCATTAGTTGCTCTAAGAGAATAATTGAGTATAAAGGAGAATCAAGTGCCGAGATAAACCCTACTAAAGAGTAGCCTAGGAGGCCGAATGGTGTCCTAAATATTATAAATGAAATCAACAAACCACTTAGTGGAAGTAATATAGTGTAAAAGTATCTCTCCTTACTCTTGTCTAAAAGAAGTCCCCATACATAGGAACCTGTTGCAACAGCTAAGTTATTCAGTGTAATACTAAGACCGAGTAAAGCTGTTGAATGTGTCTCGTTATATAGAGAGATAGGGTAAAGAAGGGAGAGCATTGTAATCCCAGCAACAATAAACGCTTGACCTATGAATAATTTCACGATATTTTTAGCTAGGAGTGATAAACCTAAAAGATGTAGGGCTTAATTTCATTATCCTTTCGCCCTTCATATTTCATATGGAGTTTATAGCCCTCTTTATAGCAATTTTTACATATTTGATGATAGCACTAAGGAGTATTACGAAAATACCCCCTTGGGCGTCAATGTTCTTTGGTGGGGTATTAATGATTGTAACGGGAGCTATAAGTGTAGATCAAGCTTATTCTAGTATTAATCTAGATGTTATAATATTCCTTATAACTATTTTCACCTTTTCTTCAGCTCTTGAAATCTCGGGTTTCCTGAGATATTTAGCATATAAATTAGTGATGAAATATAGACAACCAAGGAAGATAATATTTTTTATACTTCTCTACTCAGGTCTCCTTTCTAACCTTGTGACCAATGACGGAGTTGCCTCAAGTTGGACTCCAGTCATGTTAGAAGCCTCTAAGGCTATGAATATGGACGAACTCCCTTTCTTATATACTCTGGCTTTCGGAGTAACAATTGGAAGCGTTATGATGCCAACGGGAAACCCTCAGAACTTACTTATCCTACTTGAGGCACATGTACCTTTCTTAATATTTATAGGAATACTAATCGTCCCGACATTCGTTAACCTAATCTTATCTTATCTTGTTATCGTTTTCTTATTTAAGGATAAGTTAAAGAACGTCGTAATTGACGATATAGAACCGGTAGAAATTAAGGACAGAAGACTGGCATACCAGTCATTAATATTGCTCATAATAACTGTACTACTCTTCCTCGCCTTAAGCGCACTGCGAATAGATATAGTTTTAGGCTCATTAGTTACCTCCTTCATTCTTCTCTTTATGAGCGAAGAGAGGAGAAACATAATCCAAAGAATAGATTGGAGTACTATTCTCTTCTTTATTGGACTCTTTATATTCACAGAGGGGCTCTTCCAAGGCGGAATAATCAATCTACTTTACCGCTTCATTCCCCCTCCAACAGATGTGCTGACTATAATGGTATCAAGCATAGCCTTGAGTCAGGTACTAAGCAACGTACCATTAGTAGCTATATACATACCAGAAATGCAACAACTAGGAGTTGCTAGTATAATAAACTGGTTAGCTTTAGCGGCAGGTAGTACTATAGCCGGAAATTTTACAATATTAGGAGCTGCTAGTAACGTGATTATATCAGAAGCGTCAGAAATTAGAGGAGGAAAAAGTTTCAATTTCTTTGAATTTATGAAATACGCGACTCCGGTGCTCTTGGTTAATTTCACAGTCCTCTACTTGTTTATTTCTTTGGCTGGAACAGCCTTGATACAGCTACCAGCTGCATCTCATTAGTACCTTCTGCGATCTCCATAATTTTAGCATCTCTATATAATCTCTCCACTTTAGACCCTCTATTAAGACCGTGACCGCCAAATATATGAAGGGCTAGTCTCGTCACCTCCGTGGCAGTTACTGCAGCGTAATACTTAGCCATTGAAGCCTCTGTAAGTGCCTCTAATCCTTTATCAAACATTGAGGCAGCTCTCCAGGTTAGAAGCCTTGCAGCCTCAACTTTTATGTAAGCATCGGCTAGGTTAAAGCCTATCCACTCCTGCTCTATTATTGGCTTTCCGAACTGCTTTCTGGTCTGAGCCCTCTGGATTGCCTCATCTAAAGCTCCTCTTGCAATTCCCACAGCAATTCCTGCATATCCATTTCTTCCGATCATCAAAGCCTTTAAGGCTCCTCTATACGCATCGCCTTCTTTTCCTATTATACTGTCTTTCAGAATCCTAACGTTGTTGAACTTGACATATGACACACCAGCGCCTCTGATACCCATTAGGTCGAGCTTATGAATTTCAACACCGGGCAATTTGGAGTCTACAAGAAGTAAGGATATTCCTTGTCTATCTCCAGGGTTTCCGCTAGTCCTAGCTAATACTACCATCTTTGTAGAGAACGATGCGGCACTAGTGAATATTTTCTCGCCGTTAAGGACAAGCTCATCTCCATCAGGCTTCGCCGTTGTTTGTAATGCACCTAGATCAGAACCGGCTTGTGGTTCTGTTAATGCTACGGCGTATATCTCCTTTGCCTTTATTCCTTTCTCTATCCATTCTTGAGCTGAATCCCCTCCTACTGAAATCAAGAGTTGTAAAGCGTTGTGTTGTGTATGTAGAGAGTGGGAAGCACCTCCGCTCTCAGCTCCTAATTCCTCTGTAGCTATTGCGAATGCCACTTCGCCAAGACCGAGACCACCATACTTTGTGGGCTCCTTCATGCCTAGTAAGTTCATTTCAGCTAAATCTTTCAGTATTTTATCTCCGCCTTCGTTGGTATCGTCCATATATTTAGCATATTCTCTAACGGTTTTCTGAGCATATTCTCTAATTTTATACCTATACTCTTCTAATTCCTTACTTAATTCAAACATGGCTATTTAGGTATAAAGAGTTTAAGTGATATAAAATTTTAGAGTGAATAAAATTAACGATATCTGACGTCTGTGCATTCGGATTAGAGTTAAATAGAGGGGATTATTATATGTAATCAGATGGGGTATCTAGCCCTCTGACTGCCTCGCAGAGGGCTGTGTGAGGAGGGCTTCCTGCCGTGAATATAATATACTTAATACAGGTAGTGTCAACGCTGGTAATGCTAATTCATACATCGATTCTAGACATCAAGACCAGGGAGGTAGACCTCAAGGTTTGGCTAATTTACTCGCCGTTAATACTATTCTTATATTTCGATTATAAGTTAGTTATACCCTTTCTCTACTTATACTCTGTCATAACCACTAACGTTATGATTTACGTGTTTTACAGACTGGCATTAATGGGAGGAGCTGATCTTTTCTTATCAGTTATACTTTCCTTAAGTAACGCCGTAGTCTATCCCTTTTTCTTTCCGAAACTCTCAGAAGAGGGAATAGAACCTTTAGTAATCCTTCTCTACGCCTCACTCTTGATAGGAATAACAGCCTTAGGTAATGTGATCAGAAATCTCGGTCATATAAATGGAGACCTACCATTTACCACCAAACTTAGCTTGATGATATCTGGAAAGAGGATTAAAGTTAGGGATTTTCTCAATTCTAAGTTTCTTTTCCCCCTAACACAGATCGATGAAAAAGGTAATGTCTCATTGAGGACAACTTTTTCTGTAGATGAAGACGATGCAGAGTGGAGGAAGAAATTTCAGGAATATGTGAATAAGGGAATAATTAAAGAAGATGACGAAATTTGGGTAATTTGGGGAGTCCCAGTCATTCCTTTCATATTAGCCGGGTATGTAATTAGTTTAATAATAGGTTTGCCGATTTAGGAGAAAAAGAGTTTAAAGAAAAAATCATATTTTTACTATGATATATATCATAATTAGACCTATTAAGCTCAGAATTGCTATCCCAAGTGAAGGGTAAACGTAAATAGGATTTGAATCCGAAGACCACATCATGAACGAGCCTAAAAGTAAGATTTGCTGAATAACCAGAATAATGCCTAATCCTAAAAGAACTGCTGTAAGTCTGCTCCTTACAGCACTTCTAGTAGATACTAACTCATACGATACCAGTAATGCTAAAATCAGCGATATAATTACAATACCAATGTTAACTATCCAAATGTGAAACATTACGTAAGTATTCTGATAGAGTTTCCTTTTAAGTTTTTACCAAAATTCAATTCTTTTGACCATATTATTAATTGATTATAGTGAAAATAATTCTTTTAAGAATTTTGTAAACTATATGTCTATTCTTAAATAGAAAATAATGGGTATGTATTTATATTCCTAAAATTAATTTAACTCTATTAAACGTTTACATTTACGCAATACTTAGTCGGTAAAAACGTTCATATTATGCGGTTTAAAATAGAGAGATATAGCGGACCCGCCGGGATTTGAACCCGGGACCACCGGCTCTCTTACCGGCCCCATAGAAGGCCGGCGCTCTATCCTGGCTGAGCTACGGGTCCAAGTTCATAATTCATGAGTCTCACATAACTTAAAGGTTTTTCGGTATATTATATGGTACAAATCAAAAACGTCCATCACTAGTTAACGAAAACAAGTTGAACTCTCCCGATTTAAGCCTTTAGTGATAATTAGTATCAGTAATATTCTTACCGTTCATTTATTATTCTTTTTATCGAATATTTATCACATGCCATGGATTTCAGCAAAATCAGCAGATAAATTGGTTTTCGGTCAAGTCATTAAACTAGAAATAGGGAAAGTAATGAGAATCGAAAGCTTTAAGGGAGACCGTTGGGTAGAAATCACAAAGATCAGAGAAGACTCGTTCAATATAGTAGAAAGCGGATTTAAGAAGACGACTTACGAGAATGTATCGAAGGAAGACCTGAAAAACTTGTTGAAGAGAATTTTCGATGAGGAATTCCCTAGAAGTCATCAACTTAGAGTGTCAATTCACAGTAGTTAATTCACTCGTATTCACGCCATACTTTTCCACACTTGGTACACTTGTAAAATCTCGTAGGAGGCTCGTCAGCCCTTCTCGTCTGTAAAATCCAGAAATAAGCCTCGTCATTACCACAAGCAGGGCAAGAAATACCCTTAGTTATTTGTGCACCAGTAGGAGGAACGTCGCTCTCCAAGACCAACGTTTTCTCCTTGATAGAGTGCTTAACCGTCGTGGTTATCTTAACTGATTGTTGCCCTGCCACTTCCTCATAACCACACTTAGGACATCTGTAAAGTGTTTTTCCTCCATCTTTCTTAGGAACCATAATGGAGCCACATTTGGGACAGAACTTCATAATTCACCAATAGAAATACCTACTTACACCATAGTTTATTTAATTTTCTTCCAATTTGCTCAGCCAAAGAGTTACAAATTTCGACTTCTTCTCCGCTGTCGACAAAGGTTTTAACTTCCTCCTTAACACTTGATGAATTAAAGGAGCTAATAACCTCTTCTTTACTTTCTCCGAAAAATATTTTTTCTAGAAAAAACCTCTAAATACACATACAATATACAACTTGTCATGATAAGACGAGACAACCGCTTTTCTAGTTTCCTTTTTCAATACTCTTAACCTCTTCAATGAACTTGTCAGCATAACTCTCGGCGAGTTCAATAGCCTTCTTCAAAGCCTCCCTTGGCTTTATAGTTCCGTCTGTCATTGTCTTTATTATTATACTGTCTATCAGAGGGTGAGGTTGTGTATAAGAGGCGAACTTTACTCCCGGTACCATTAAGAGCATACCCTTTAGTAGGTTGCCCAAAGTGTGATCCTCACCGTCTATTTGTACTTCTAAATACTCATCCGTTTCCTTAAGGATCTTAACTTCCACCTTTCTTCACCTGAAGTAGAGCTATTTTCCTAGACTCAATATTACCACAGTTGGGGCACCTTAAATGTTCTTCGTCATGTTTAGTCATTTTAGTACCGCATATCGAGCATTTAGCGTAAACAACACCCAGTTCCCTCTGTTTTAGAGTTAACGCTATAGGGATCGTGGAGTTCAAAGGCTTAGCCCTTATTATATCTCCGACCTTAACAGCTTCGGATATCGAGTTTAAGTACTTGTTAGTTATCTGAGAAATATGTAGGTAACCTGTAATAGACTCTGTCTGTTTGTCCTCAATACTGTAAATGTTTACTAGGGCTGAGTCTTCCTTAAGCCCAACTACAATTCCCAGCACATACTTAGCCTTTTTTATCATTACAATTCCAGGTCTCTTAAAGGTAATCGAATTTACCTTTCTATTTATCATATCGTAAAACGCTTTCCCAACAACACTGGAGTAGACCTTTCCGTCCTTGTCGTAAGTCCCCTCGCCTGGGACGAATTCTTCCAATACATTTAACTCGTCTCCCGGTAACAATAATTCTCCTTGCTTTCTCAACACTCACATCACCAAGGGAATATATATTTATCTAAATTACCAGATATAATCATTTTCGCTTCCCCCGGAGTTAAAACCGGTTTCTCGTAATCGTACAAATCGTCGATAGGAAGTCTAGGACAAGAAGTTACGACAAACGTATCGACCTCATTATTGTCTATGTTTCTCAGGGTGTCCTTACTCAAAGACCTATTTGTGATTACGAATACCTTATATCCTCTTTCTTTTAGTTTCTTTTCAAGGTACTTAACCATCAGAGGTCTGTTCTGACCGGTTTTCACTCCCTGAATTATAACCCACGTCTTTGCATCTAATGCTTTCATTATCTTTCCGTATCTGACCTTAAGGATTTTATAAACTTCACTAGTTAAGTCCTCATTTCTTCCGGTATAAGGATCAACCTTAATTACAGGCTTTCCAGTAGCAAGACCTACGCCTAAAGCGTGAAATAGTCCTCCTGAGATGTTGAGATATACGTCAGCCTCTACATTTAAAGCCGATTTATAATCACAGCCCAGTATTTGCCCGTCATACATAAAAGGAGAAGAGGGTTTTCCTACAAGCACATCAAATCCCTGAAGTTTTGTAGCCAGTTGCTTGATCAAGTGTACATGTTGTATGGTCGAAGTTATAGAGACTCTTCTCGCTTTATATTTTTCTTCAAGAAGGGACTTTAAGTTCGCTATTTGTTGGTCACTTATATAAAGATTACTTCTGACTTCGATGAACACGGTAGGGAACTTAGGGTAATACCAAGTATATGGTGTATGACCATAGTGAATTATTAGATCTACTTTAAGCGTAGTAGCCTCGTCTTCGGCTATATCACATGCTCCCCAACTGGGTTCAGTAGATATGAGAAATTCTATATTCGGTAATTTTTCTTTTAGCTGTTCAACCACTTGTAATGAAAAAGGTTTTAAGCCCTCCGGAAACTGAAGAAGAACTCTTTTTGCTCCTCTATTCTTTATTTCGTTTACGGTTTTCTCTATCTCAAAGTTATAATTCACTGTACTGGTGCCTCTTTCTTTAACGGCACGATCTCGATCTTAGTCCTAATGGATATTTTGGACTGTGCCATCTTTAATGCTTGTTTTGCTATCTCTACGTGTTCCTTCTTAACTTTTACGAACATTATGAGGTCTCCTAACCTTTCTATTCTAGCTGCTGTACCTATGGGCTTTCCGAATGAAAGCCTCATACCGTCCTGCAATCTGTCCGCTCCTGCAAAGGCCATCATTTTGTTTTCCCTTAAAACATGGTGGGGATACTTAGTAACAACTAAATAGAAGTTCGTTTCTGAGGCTAATTTCTTCGTTAAATACTTTAACGCTAATACACGTGCAGCTTCTAAAGCGTTATGCCTTATTTGACCTATCTCACTACTGACTAGTCTTAGTTCGTAATCGTAATCATTATTGGGATTACCCATAGTGAATTTTGTTATTTTAGGCATTGGTACTCCAGGTATGTACTCCTTTCTCGTATAAGCTGGGCCGGAGAAGTGCCTGTAACATCTTCCAGGTCTTAGTGGCATAATTACACACTGTCTACTACTAATTTAAAACTTTCCCTTGAATGTTTACCTTACCTTATTTAGGGTCTTCTCTACCAAGTTTATCTGCTGTATAATTTCGTCAGCCGTGTTCTTTAACGTCAAGATGTCACTAGGTTTCTCTATATTCATTGACACAATAACGATTAAGTCATCATCAGTTGGCTCCACTTTTATTTCCATCCCTCTGGGAATATTTATGTTGTCCACATTAACTATTTTTGCCACATTATTAGGCTGCGAAGTCCTAATCCTTAGAGTTATACTTATCTTCAACTCTTATCAACCCTTCTTTTCCGGAATTAACGTAGAAATATCTGCTTGTAAATAAGCCCTCTTGAGTCTTTATAAGTATTGGTTTATCTCTTCTGACACGGCCTTGTTGTATGAATATTAGTTGAAGTAGTATCGGCGACCTCAGTGTTGAATCCACAACGTAATACTGTGTGGTCTCGGTTAATCCGTTTATTTTAAAACCCTTGGCCATGTCGTCCCTGAACTTAGTTATTAAAGTCTCGGCATAGTTCGGTGTATAAACGAGTTGAAATAGGTCTCCAATCCCTCTAACGTCTAAAAAGTACAAGGTCGTAAAGGCCAATTCTAAAGTATCGTACTCCATATAGTAAACTCTATCGGTTATCAGGTCTGTTCTATCGAATTTTGGATTAACCTTCATAACACTCGAAGCTATTCTCATCATAAGTGTGTTCAGTTTCGCCTCATCTAGATCCTCCAGTTTATCCGTAGCTTCGATTCCAAGTTCGTCTAACGCCTTTATTGTATCTTCTCTATTCCCAGTCATATCCGGTATATACGGATCTATGGACATTGTTAAAGATGAAAATAATGGCAAGTGTTTATAGTTAGGTATCTTAATATTTTTCTCTACTGAAACTCCTAAATTTTCCATTTGTGATAATACGTTACGTTCATATTCCGTCAAAGGTCTTCTTTCTAAGACTAATGACGAGAACATACCAGCAAGTATTGGAATTAAGTCATCTACTGATATGGGAAACAATGACGAAAATGAAGTTTGTCCTATGTTATACTGCTTGTCGAAAATAGTAATAACTCTACCAGAAGGGACAATTTCTAATTTTATAGGGCATTCTCCCCTGATGCTTAGAGCAAACTCATCACCTTCGCTATTTGCATACTTACTAATTAAAAACGAGAATATTATGGCGTCTGGGTTATAAGGAGCTTTAATACACCTTACCTTTGACGCTATGATTTCACTCGTTATTTGTTTGTCTGGACTAGGCTCTTTTAGATAGTTTTCCAAACTTCCTTCACCTCTTTTCTGATCTCATCAATACTAATTTCCCTAACATAAACAAAGCCTAAAGAATATGATAGTAGCTCAAGAACTCTTATCTGGAGAACTAAGAGAGGAGGAACTATTGCGGTTAATGCAAGCTCAGATATCCCTGCCGCAGAAGGTATCGGTACTAATAAGGCGACTTGATAAGTAGTATTAATCAATAGTGATTCTATTAATGACCTTGAAACTAGATAAAAAGGCAAGGATTGTACTACATAGCTAAGAACTGTGAGAAACACCGACGATATAGTTAGGAAAGGGTTGCTTAACCTTTCTTTTATCTCACCCTTAGCGTTCAAGTAAGCGTCTTGTAAGGGCTTAAGATATTTAATAGAAAATATCTTTTGTTCTATTCTATTTAAGTTATAGTTCGATGTACCGTAAATATATCCTATCCCAAAGATCCAAAGTAAAACGTTTCCCAATGCTGTAAGAACTAAAATTATCTCGAAAGCTGAGAACTTAAACCAAATAAATACTAAGAACATTACCGCTATTACATTCACGTCATAAAATGATTCTAAAAGAGAGAGGGAAAACGCTATATCGATACTTACCCCTTTCCTGATATAAATTACAGCTCTGGCTAGATCAGGACCCATTGCTCCTGGAATTATAAGACTTACACTGTTTGCAAATATTCTTGCTTTAAACGCGGTATAGAAATCTATTCCTATTATCCTCGAGTCCCTTAAAGAGACTATTAAAATTTGGGTGAGATAAGCCACAAAGAAGAATATCACGAAATAAGGATCCAACTTCAAGAATATATTTAGAATATCAATCTTAAATATTTCAGAATATACTCCTATGATTATGATTGGAAGAAGTATGACTAATACTAATTTTTTATCCACGCCTTCATTAGCGAGAAACTTTTTTAAAACATTTTCCGTCAGGATAACAAATAATAAATCCATCCTTCACTTTCTCAGTTTTTACACCCTGATTTTTAGATATATATCCTTCGGAAGTTCTTAGTCTCTTTATACCACAGCTCACTTCAAGCCTTGAGTTAAGATACACATATTGGCCCTTTGAACAAGCTTCACATTGGCTGCTCCTTTCGATACGTATTCTATCTAGTCTAAGGCTCTTCATGTCCAGATAGTACAAATTTCCATCAATTTCACCCATTAGATGTTTCAGCATTAATTGAACTTGCAGACTTGCGGTCACATCGATAACAGTATTTAAAGTACCTATTGTCTCACAAGCGTTCGTATCCGCCTCATTTGCGTAGTTCATAAAGCAAGACAAACAAGATGTGACTTTGGGAACTATTAATTTTACTGACGAGTATTCTCCAATTACTCCACCGTAAATTAAGGGGATCCCAAGCTTTACGCATGCGTCATTTAAGACAAGTCTGTAGAATAAACTGTCCAGAGCATCAAATACATAGTCACTACCCTTTATTAACTCCTCTACGTTGGTTTGATCGACAACATCAATTACTGCATCTATCTTTATACCTGAATTTATTTTAGTTAATCTATCCTTGCATACAAGAGCCTTAGGTTTTCCTACATCCTCTTCCGTGAAAAGTCTGGTTCTATGAAGATTACTGATTTCTACTATATCTGCATCAATTATTTTAATATAACCTACTCCCAGCCTTGTTAGGAGTTCAGCTAAGGCTGTGCCTAATGCTCCACAACCAACAATAGTAACCTTTAATCCAGCTAGCTTTTGCTGCACTTCAAAGCCTAATACTAGTATCTGCCTTGAGTATCTTTCCACATAATCTTGTATAACAAAGCTTATAATTAAGTGTTTGGAAGATGTGATGGGGGCTTGGTTTTGCACCAATGGAAAAAGGTGGAAGTGATGGAACTCCAATATCATTAGAGGAATTAAATAAGCTCAAGTCAATAGCCGAAATAGCTAGAAGGAATGTAATAAGGATGCTATTTTACGACCAGACAATCCATGTTGGTTCTTCACTGAGTAGTATAGAAATACTAACAACCTTGTTCTTCAGGTATCTAAGGGAAGGGAAAGATCCAATTAACCGAGACTGGTTAATATTAAGTAAAGGACATGCCGCTCCCGCATTATATGCAGTATTAGCTGAAAAGGGCTACATAAGCGAAGATGAGTTATGGAAAATTCAAGATATCTCAGGACTACTTCAAGGACACCCAGAAATCTTCATACCAGGTGTGGACATGGCTACCGGTAGCTTAGGTCAAGGCTTAAGCTTCGGAATAGGAGTTGCCCAAGGAATTAAAATGAAGGGAGGTACTGGGAGAGTTTTCGTAATAATGGGCGATGGTGAGCAAGACGAAGGTGAAATATGGGAAGCCATGACACATGCCGTTACGAGAAAGCTAGACAACTTAATTGCCTTCATAGAGATAAACGGGTTCCAGCTGGACGATTCAACGGGTAATGTAAAGCCTAAGGACTTCTTACCCGATGTCTGGAAAGCTGTCGGTTGGAAGACATTAAGCTGTGACGGACATGACTTCGTAAGTATAATAAACACAATAGATGAGGCACTTAAAGTAAGAGCACCAGTAGTTATATTTGCAAAGACAGTAAGAGGAAAAGGTTTCCCAGTCATCGAAAACTCTAAGAGGCAGAGGTCGAGCCCGGATGATGCAAGGAAGTTCCTACTCAATGCGTGATACTTTTGGTAAGTTATTAGCGGAGCTAGGAGAGAAGAACAAGGATATAGTAGTAATAACTGCCGACGTAGGTGACTCTACAAGGGCAATGTACTTCAGGGAGAAATTCCCTGATAGATATTTCAACGTAGGTATTTCAGAGCAAGACATGATTAACTTTGCTGCGGGTCTATCTGCAGTAGGATTTAAACCGTTAATAGTAAACTTTTCCATGTTCGTGATGAGGGCGTGGGAACAAATTAGGAACTCAGTAGCCAGAATGAACTTAGACGTAAAGATACTTGTAACTCACGCAGGTTATAGCGACAGCGGTGACGGATCGAGCCACCAGAGTTTAGAGGACATAGCATTGATGAGAGTTCTACCGAACATGAAGGTGATAGTACCCGCAGATCCGGAGGATATAAAGAGAAGTTTGCCCGTAGTCGTTCAGGAACTGAGGGGACCACTTTACTACCGTGTGGGCAGAGAATACTCGCCATCAATAACGACAGGGGTGGATTACGACTTCAAACTCGGTAAAGCATACGTGCTTAGAGACGGAGATGATGTAGCTATAATGGGTGCTGGAGTCGTACTATGGGACGCATTAAAGGCTGCAGAAGAATTAGAAAAGATGGGTATAAGTGCTGCTGTAATTAACTTATTCTCTATAAAGCCGATAGACGAAGATACGATAGAATATTATGCGAGAAAAACCGGAAGAGTGGTAACAATAGAGGAACATAGCATATATGGTGGTATAGGTTCTGCTGTAGCTGAAGTGTTAGCAAAAAGATATCCGACTAAGATGAGGTTTATAGGAGCCACCACTTTCGGCAGGAGTGCGAGAAGTCAAAGGGATCTCCTAGATTACTACGGAATCAATTACAAATCCGTCATAAGCGCTGCGCTGGAGCTAGTGAAATGAATGAGCACAGAGCTGGAAAAGCTGAGAAAGGAGATAGAGGATATTGACAATCAGATATTAGAGTTATTATACAGAAGGCTTAAGGTCTCTGCGAAGATAGGAGAAATTAAGAGGAGGACAGGGAAACAAGTTACAGACGCAAAAAGAGAGGAATATGTTAAGACTTATTGGCTCGAAAAGGCAAGGTATTTGGGAATACCAGAGTCAATGGTAAATCTTATTTTACCTATTTTATTCTCTTATTCTAAACTTTATCAAATTTCCCCCGGGAAAAAGAAGAAAGTCGTAATAGTGGGATACGGGGGGATGTCACGCTCACTTACTTCACTTCTCACCCTCGCCGGTCACAATGTTGTTATAACAGGGAGGAATTCAAAAAAAGCTGAATCGTTGTCAAAACAATTCAACGCAGTATTCATGGAACCAGAACAAGCACTTAATTGGGGAGAATACATAATTCTAGCCCTCTCTCCTTCCGCAGTAGATTACATTTCATCCCTCCTTAGTAAAATACCTCAAGGAAAGGTCGTCATGGATATATTTTCCTCTAAAGTGAGTACTTTCAAACAGCTCGAAGAAATGTCCGTAAAGAACGGCTTTAAGTTCGTGTCAACCCACCCACTATTCGGACCCATATTATACCCTATTGGTGAGAGGATTGCGATCATACCCTCAGCTACTTCAGGAGACATAACTGAAATAGTAGAATTCTGGAGGGACGTAGGACTTCAACCCGTAGTCACTACAGTTGAAGAACACGAGAAGGCTATGGCTATAATTCAAGTCCTCACCCACTTTTTCATTTTGGGTTTAAATAAGGCTATTCCGAGCCTTCAAAAGGAGCTTGAGATAAGTGATAACCTTCTGAAAGAATTACAAACAACTAATTTTAGGGAAGTATCAAAGATACTCGCTAGGATGAGCGAGTTATACCCAGTGATTATAGAAATACAAAAGAGTAACCCTTATGCTTATAAGGCTAGAGAAATAGGGATTATGAAGCTAAAACAAGTTAAAGACGAGATAGGTGAGTAGATTGTTATTTATCCTAAAACAAGGAGTAGATTATTCTACACTAAACGAGAAGTTAAAGGAGTCATCAGCTTCTTATAAATTCCTTGATCTATACGGGAAAAAAATAGTAATAGCGTGGCCCGACGCGTATGTTGAAAATATCAAAGATCCGTCTATAGAAGTATCCGTAAAGCCCAAGAGACCTTTCCAATTAGCCAGTAATGAGTGGAAAAAAGAACCAACGGAAGTTGATATCAATGGAGTAAAGATAGGAGGAAATAAGGTTGTAGTAGCTGCAGGTCCTTGTGCTGTAGAAGATGAAGAACAAGTACTAACCGTAGCCAAAGCTGTGAAGAGAGCCGGAGCCTCAATACTTAGGGGAGGAGCCTTTAAACCGAGGACTAGCCCTTACTCCTTCCAAGGTCTCGGTGAAAAGGGTCTTCAGATATTAAGAAAAGCAGGAGACGAGGTAGGTTTACCCGTAGTATCTGAAATAATGGACACCAGACAAATAGATATGTTCAAGAAATACGTCGACATGCTCCAAATCGGGGCAAGAAACGCCCAAAACTTTGACTTACTAAAGGTAGCTGGACAATCTGGGATGCCAGTTCTTCTTAAGAGAGGGATGGGTAACACAGTCGAAGAGTGGATATTGACTTCAGAATACATACTTTCGGAAGGAAATGGGAACGTCGTTCTTTGTGAGAGGGGGATCAGAACTTTTGAAAAAGCCACAAGATTTACTATGGACATAGGTGGAATGGTAGCAGCTAAATTACAGACCCATCTACCTATATGTGCTGACCCCAGCCATCCTGCTGGGAAGAGAGAACTGGTTCACTCCCTTGCATTAGCGGCAGTTGCAGCTGGGGCAGACATGTTATTAATAGAAGTCCATCCTCATCCCGAGAAAGCTTTGAGTGACTCAGAGCAACAGTTAACCCCTGAATCCTTTGAGGTCTTAATGAATAGAATTAAGGCGTTAACTAACGCTCTGGGTAGAACTGCATGATTAAAATAAGTGAAGATTTTTGCAACACGACTACCCATGTCATAATCGGTAAGGGTTCAGTTTCATCTCTTTCCGAAATAATAGGAGACAAGAAAGTTGCGTTATATTACTCGAGAAAGCTAAACGTTGACAAGATCAAACAAAGTTTGAAGAGTTATTACGAATTCCCCATGGAGGACGGTGAGGAAGTTAAGGATATATTATACTCATTAAAATTAATAAGAGAACTATTCGAGAAGGGATTCGACAGAGGAGATTATGTAATTGCAGTAGGAGGAGGGACAGTAACAGACGTAGTAGGCTTCATAGCATCTATATACATGAGGGGATTAAACCTAATTAATATACCAACCACGTTGCTGGGAATGGTAGATGCTGCAATAGGAGGTAAAACCGGTGTTAATTTCGAGAACGTTAAGAACGTATTGGGAACGTTTTACCAACCATCCTTTATAATCTCCGACATAGACTTTCTTGAGACACTTCCTCTAGAGGAAATAAAGAAGGGTATAGCTGAAGTAATCAAATACGGCTTGGTGCTAGACAAGGAGCTTTACGATTATTTAGCTATGCATAAGGATGAAATATACAGAAAAAAACCCGAAGCTTTGGAGACTGTGGTATATAAATCCGCATTAAATAAACTAGCAGTAGTAAAGGAGGACGAAAAAGAGACTAAAGGCATTAGGATAGTCCTGAACTTCGGTCATACAATTGGTCACGCTATTGAAGCCGGATCCAACTTCAGGATTTCTCACGGTTATGCCATATCAGTAGGAATGGTATGTGAGGCGAAGATAGCTGAGGAAATGGGATATGCAGAGGAAGGAGTTGTAGAAGACACTACATGGATATTATCCCATTACGAATTACCTATAACAGTAGACTCGTTGAAGGAAAATATAGACCTCAGGATAGCACTGGAAGCTTTGACCAAAGACAAAAAAGTCAGGGGAGACAAAGTCCTTATGCCTTTTCCGACTAGAATAGGCGACTGGAAAAGAATAGAAGTACCGGTAGAAACTCTGAAGGGGTTTGCGGAACAATGCTTGAAATAAATTATTATACTAAACTTCTAGGTGTAGTAGGAGAAAGTATACCTTACACCTTATCACCCTCAATACATAATTACGTGTTTCAAAAACTTGAGATAAATGCTGTTTACCTCGTGTTTGATATTAAGAAAGAGAAGTTTCACGCTACTTTCCCCGGTTTACTTAACATAAGCTATGGGTTAAATATAACAATTCCCTATAAAGAGGAGGCGTTAAGATACGTAAGACCAGAAAAAGAGGCGGAAATGATAGGAGCTGTAAACACAATTTTTGAGGGAAAAGGGTACAACACGGATTATATAGCCTTGAACACGTTAATAAGAGAGAAAGTAGACGTAAACGAGATTAAAGTATGCACTGTATTCGGTGCTGGTGGAGCGGCTAGGGCAGTAATATACTCCTTACTTAATGCAGGTTGTGAGGTATTCGTGATCAACAGAAGCACAGAGAGGGCTGAGAGATTGAGGGAAGAGGTATCTCAGAAGGGATTCAGTATTAAGATCGCAGGGGAATGTCCTAAAAGCGACGTGGTTGTAAATACAACTCCCGACCCTAACTTCGTATCTGATGAGTGTGTTCAGGGAAAGTTAGTGATAGATTTCGTATACAAACCTGTAAAGACCTCGTTGATAATCAGGGCTGAAAAAAGAGGTATAAATACAATAAACGGGATCGAAATTCTTGTAGAGCAAGCTTTAGAGGCTGATAAAATTTGGTTCGGCAAAAGGTTAGATAAAAATGAAGTAATGGGGTATTTATATGCCAGGCAGCTCTTTCGGTGAAATGTTCAGAATAACTACATTTGGAGAGAGCCACGGTCCTGAAGTAGGAGTGGTTATTGACGGAGTCCCTGCAGGGCTATACTTGAGTAAAGATGACATACAGTTTGAACTCCTCTTCAGGAGACCAGGCAGACAATATGTAACCGGTAGACGTGAGAAAGACGAACCTGAGATCGTAAGTGGAATATATAACGGGAGGACTACGGGGGCACCGATAGCAATAATAGTAAAGAACTCAGACGTTATCTCGTCACTATACGAGGAAATAAAATATAAACCGAGACCGGGACACGCGGATTTACCTTACATTATGAAATACGGTTATGAAAACTGGGATTATAGAGGGGGCGGGAGGGCAAGTGCGAGAGAGACTGTTAGTAGAGTAGCCGCCGGTGCTATAGCTAAAAAGTTGTTAATGCTTACTGACACGGTAATTGCTGGACACTTAAAGGGTCTGGGACCTATAGAGCTAAACGAAGACGTTACCTTCGAGGAGATCCTTTGCTCAAAGTACAGCCCCGTAAGGGCCAGTAAAAAGTGGTTGGAGGAAAAGTTCGAAGAACTCATCAAACAAGCTACAGTAGAGGGAGATAGTTGGGGAGGAATTGCCGAAATTGTGGTCAAAAACCCACCATCGGGCTTAGGTGAACCCGTTTTCGACAAACTAAAAGCCGACTTAGCTAAAGCCATACTCTCAATTCCTGCTGTTACAGGTTTTGAATACGGACTTGGCTTTAAAGCAGGAAGAATGAGAGGTAGTGAAGCCAATGACGAAATTATCGTTAAGGACGGAAGACTCAGGTGGAAAAACAATACTTCAGGAGGGATCCTAGGCGGACTGTCTAACGGAGAAGACATAATATTACGTTGTGCTTTTAAGCCTACAAGCTCTATAAGAAAACCCCAGAAAACGGTAGATCTGAGGACTTACGAAGAGACTACGATATCTGTAATAGGTAGACATGACCCTGCAGTAGCAATTAGGGGGGTCTCAGTAGCTGAGGCGATGGTAGCCCTAGTCTTAGTAGACCATGCGATGAGAGCTGAATATATACCTACTGTAAAACTAACTGAGGAGCAAGCGAAAGTTATAGAGGAAAGGTGGAGGAGGTACGTTGAGTCATGCAAGCCTATGCAGGGGTCTCAGTAGTTAACGCACTTCCAAGTTGGTACGGCTCATCAATGGCTATAAACGTTAAGGTTGACGTTAAAATAAGAGAGAGCAAGGAGTGTGCTACTCATCCTTCTCAGCTGGTAAACGAGATTGTGTTGTATTTCAGAGAGAACTATAATATACCATGCATTGAAGTGGAGATTAATTCCGAGATACCCCCGAAGAGCGGACTAAAAAGTAGTAGTGCTGTATCCTCTGCGTTAATAGGGGAAATCGCAAAAAAATTTCAGTTACCTGTAAAAGCTTGGGATGTACCCGTTCTCTCCGCAATTCTGTCTCTGAAGTCCCGTGTTTCGTATACTGGCGCGTTGGATGACGCTTCAGCTTCGTACTTTGGTGGAGTATCTTATACGTACAATAAGGAATTTAAAATAATCGACATGAAAGAGCCTCCTTCAGAGATCTCGATCATAGTCATACCCAGAGGAAAGAGATCTGTGTCAGTTGATATGACTAAGCTTAGAAAATTCGAGCCCCTCTTTAAGGAGATCTTTACCCTAGCCAGACATGATGTAATTACGGCTATGAAACTTAACGGGCTGGCTGTGGGAATAATTATGGGGTACGACCTTACTTTAGCGAATGAAGCCCTGAAAAAAGGCGCATTGGCAGCCGGAATTTCAGGAAACGGACCTTCCATGTTTGCTGTAACTAAGATAGGTAATGAAGGAGTTATTTTAGACCTTTTCGAAAAACAAGCCGAGAAACCTATTGTAGTCCAACCGGTGGGACTATGCGAGCAGAGATTAAGAAATCGATAATAAGAGGGAAAGTAAAAGCCCCAACGTCAAAGAGTTTCGGCATCAGACTAATTCTTTATTCATTATTAGCAAATGTCAAGTTAAAAAACGTCTCAGAACCTTCGGACGACATTCAAATTGCAATAGAAGTGGTTAAAGAGCTAGGTATAAGTGAGAAAGGAGAGTTTCAGTTCATATCAAACAAATCAGAATTGAAAGTACCATCGTCATTATACTTCGGAGGTTCAGCGACGACACTGAGAATGATAATACCAATACTGGCAATATTAGGAGGGAAAGCCCTCTTAGACGGTGACACAAGTTTAAGAAGGAGACCCCTCAACGCTATTATCGAAGCATTAAAACCTTACGTCACTTTCTCCTCCACTAACTTACCTACGGTAATAGAGGGAAAGCTTAACACTGATCACGTTACAATTAGCGGAAGTGAAAGTAGCCAGTACATATCTGGGTTCATATACGCTTTTTCTCTAAAGGGTGGGGGAGAGATAGAAATTATCCCGCCGGTCTCGTCTAAGAGTTACATAAACATGACAATCGACCTCATTAACTCCTTAGGTGGCAGAGTTACGATGAAGGGGAACAAAATAATAGTTGAGGAGGGAGAGTTTATGGAATACGAAGGCGAAATACCCGGGGATTACGCCCTTTCCTCTTTTTACGCCATCGCTTCAGTCGTTACCGGGGGAGAGATAGATATAAACAACCTTTATCCGATACCCTACTACGAGGGTGATCACAGCATAGTAAAGATACTAAGAGACATGGGGGTGAGGACTGTAGTTGAGGATGGTTCGTGGAGTGTGAGAGGAGCAGAAAAGTTAAGAGGGATAAGAATTAACGTTGACGATTTCCCGGACCTAGCACCCTCAATAGCGTCTATAGCCCCCTTCGCTGGGAGTGAAACCGTGATAGAGGGAATTAAGAGGTTGAAGACGAAAGAGAGTGATAGGATCCAGACTATCACTTCAACTCTGAAAAGTTTCTCCGTTAACGTTGAAAGTGACGACCAGAAAATGGTGATTTACCCCTCTGACGTTAAGGAGGGTCATATAGAATGTCCAAACGACCATAGAATTGCAATGTTAGCTGGAGTTCTTTCACTAACTTCAGGAGGAACGGTCTCCAAGGCTGAGTGTGTAAGTAAAAGTAACCCCTATTTCTGGAAAGACTTAATTTACTTAGGAGCTAATATTAGACTAGAATGACATGTGTAGTAGCGTCTTTACCGGTTAGAAGTATAGCGGAGTTAAACGAGAGGATGAAGAGGTTAAGGGACACAGACCTGATAGAGTTAAGGTTGGATTATATGCACGAATTACCACCAGTTGACGAATTCATTAAAAAAGTGGAGGACTTCAGAGATAAAATTATAGTTACCGTAAGAGATGTAAACGAGGGAGGAGTCAATAAAATATCCGAATCTTCGAAAGCAGATTTTCTAAAAGTGCTTTACAAAGAGGGCATTATTTACGACGTAGAGGTCAGGTTCCTAAAAAGAAATATCGTACCTTACGAGAATGTGATAGTATCGATCCACTATTTTGACTATCTTCCCACCTTTGAAGAAGTGAGAAATAACTTGTCACCTTATGCAAATAGAGCCCTAGTGAAACTAGCTGTAATTGGGACTGGAAAATATAAGCAACTCTTAGCCAAGGTCTTGGAGGAGTTTCCAAATTCAGCTGTAATGCCAATGGGTGTTAACCCGTTAGAGAGGATAGCCTTCAGTATTCTGGGTTCAAAACTTATATATGCCCATACAGGAGAGGAAACAGCTAAAGGCCAAATGTATTACAAGGATGTTAAAAACATCCTTTCTTATTTCAACGTTGAATGTGAGAAACTGTTCCCTAATCCTCGACGATAATGTCTTCCTTTTCCACTGTCACCTTATAAGTCTTTATAGGTTTTTTGGTAGCTCCCTTAATTGCCTTTCCGTCTACAAGGGAAAAATGAGTAAAGTGACACTGGCACACTAGTTCTTCCCTTATCACTACACCGACCTTACTTAGGTCGCATCCTAGATGAGGACACTTACTGTCAACAACGTAAAATCTATCTGCACCTAAGTATACGATAAGTAGCTCTTTATCGTTAACCTTTATTTTTCTTCTGTCTCCCGGTCTAAAATCAGACTTAGGGATCCTGATCATCAAATCCAATAATTTTTAAAAGATTTAAGACTAATCATACACAATCTCTAAGTCTACGGCCCAATTTGTGATATTTTTATATAGTTTGTCATATTTTATATACGATTAGTTTATAATGTTAAAATGCTATATACATGATAACAAAGAGGTGTGAAGAAATGAATACAACTACTGAGGAAAGAATTGCTAACAAAGTAGATTATAGGCTAATAGAGATAAATAATATTTCCCCGTCAGCTGAAGTACAAGCTATAATAATAACGTCGAGACCGCCATCCTCTGATGTAGTTGAGGACGTTAAAAGGGTAGTTCACGTTATAGCCGTGTTTCCGTTCTTATCTACCATAAAAGTCAAGGGCAAGGTGAGAGACATATTATCACTTACCGAGAAGGATTACGTTAAATATATAATGCTAGAGGAGATATTAGCTAAAATTGAGGAATTTTTCTAACATAGAGCTGAGAGAGTGGCAAAAGAAACTAAAAGAAAAAATTAAGAGTGCTATTAACACCAGTAAGTTGGTATTTTTAAACTCTCCCACAGGGAGTGGAAAGACATTATTTTCTCTTTTAGTGGGGCTTGAAACCAAAGGTAAGGTTCTTTTCTTAGTAAGAACGCACAACGAATATAACCCCGTTTTCAGGGATTTCCTGAAAATTAACACTGATAAAGCTCTGAAATTCTCATTCCTCATGGGGAAACCTACTGCTTGTTTATTTTCCGAAGGGGATGCAAGCACAGATGATATAAACTGTAACTTATGCAGTTTTAAAACGTCTATTATAGATCTAGAGGTGGAAAAATATCCCAATGAATTTGTTAAGGAGTTAAAAGAGCAAGGTATTGAAAAAGGGTTTTGCCCTTATTTCTCTCTTTTTAACGACATAGGTAAAGCCGACGTAATAGTCCTTACATACCCTTACTTTTTCATAGACAGGTTCAGGGAATCCCTAGGTATAGAATTTGAGGATTATCTGATAGTAGTGGATGAAGCTCATAATGTCGAAAAAATAGGGGATTTTGAGGAGAGAACACTCTCAAGCCATTTACTCGATATGGCCATAAAACAAGCCAAAAATGAGTTTGTTAAGTTCATATTGCAGAGAGTAAAGGACGAGTTGGTTAGAATAGCTTCTAATGTAGAGAGTTATATTAGAGCGAATGAGATTCCTGAAATCTCAGAGGATGAAATAGAAGTTCTCAAGGAAGAGTATGAGGAACTGAGAGAGCAAATGATAAAGGAGAGGAAAATAAAAAGGATATATTTGGGTTCTGTAATTAAATTCTACGAAAGCTACAAAGATGGTGAAGGACTAGTACCTTTTATTCATAAAAATAAAATAGTTTTGAAGAGCATTGATATATCAAATTTCTTGCAAATACTAAACGATAATGACCTAGCATTTCTATTAATGTCTGGAACTCTTCCACCTGAAGATTACATCAAAAAGATCTGGAATATAACGAGAAGTTTAATTTATATTAACGTCGAGAGAGAAATTAAGGAAAAAGTGTCTGGTGATTATGAATGTATTTTAGCAATCGATGTAACTTCTAAATACGATAGTAGAGGAGACTTAATGTGGAAAAAATATGGAGATTACTTGCTAAAAGTGTATTATCAAGCGAAGACTCACGTGTTATCTGTGTTTCCCTCGTATGAGATAATGAATAGGGTAATGGAGTTTATACAAGTGCCAAAATACTTAGAAGATGAGGACTCCGAAATAGAGACATTATACTCGTTTGTAAAAAAATTCAACAAGGTTATAATAGGGGCAGTAGGTAGGGGGAAACTGACGGAAGGGGTAGAACTGGTGAAAGACGGGAGGAGTTTGATCAGCGACGTTGTGATAGTGGGAATTCCATATCCGCCTCCAGACGATTATACGAAGTTAGTTGCTCAAAAAATATCGGAAAGGCTAGGAAGAAAAAGTGATGAGTATCTCTATAAAATTCCCGCATTAATAACTGTGAGACAATCCATAGGAAGGGGGATTAGAGGAATTAATGATCATGTAAAAGTATGGCTCTTAGACAGAAGGTTCGATAGCTTATGGTGGAAGAAAAACCTAAATTGCTTCAATCCAAAGAAGACTCGACTATGAAAGTAGAAATCTTTACGCACAAGACCTGCACTGAATGTAACTTACTGTTAGAATATCTAGAGAAAGAAGGACTATTGGGCAAAGTATTAGTAATTGATACACAACTTTATCCCTTCATAGCTTTGGAAAGGGGAGTGATATCTACTCCTTCGGTTTTCATAGACGGGAAATTAGTATATGCAGGTGTAGTGGATTTTGAGGAACTGGCTAAGATGATAAGAGAAGGTAAAGTAGTTACTCAACAAATCGATAAAGACAAGCTCGTGGACAAACTGATGACCGGTATAGTCAACTCTTTTGCTGCAACTGCATGGCTATTTGTGAATAGAGATTTCGACGCTTTTATGGCTCAAAAAGACTTCGTGTATGCCGTTACAGGCCTCTCGCTCACTGATGAAAACACTGCCTCTGAAATGTATAATTACTTACGTAACGTAATGGTAAAGGAAGGGGAGTATTATGTGGATAAATGGAAAGAACAGTTCTTTAGAGTTATATCTGCTAATTTTATCCGTGAACTGTACTATTTATACAGAAGGAAATTGACTTCTGAAGAGATAACTAAAAAATATCCAGTAGAAGTATTCGCCCACTGGCTGATGGTTAGGGGAGGGACTGTAGGAAGAGTAGGACTGAGGATTCATCCCTTGAATGAGGAAGATACCACGAAGAGGATCAGTGAGGCTTATACTTATATGCTATTGAATGCGGAAAAGTTATGGTCCAAGGTTATGAGTGAGGATGAACTTTTATCAAAATCTAGCAGAGAAGAAGTTAGATTCATAAGTTTTTAAACTATAATTATTTAATGTTATTTATGACACAAGAAATAAAATTGGATTTAAGAGGAAAATCTTGTGAAGAATTTATATTGGAGATCTCTAAAATTTTAGTTTCTATGAAACCAGGTGATGTATTAAATATAGTCGCTGATCAAGACAGAGTACTTTGTACACACCAGTTGTTAAGAAACGCTAGAAATTTTCTATATAAAGGTGATATAGTTGGTGATCATGCTGAAATAAGCATAAGAAGATTGAGATAAAAGAGTAATGAGTTTAAAAATTATTCCCCGTGGATTCCGTTTCTTAATATAATTTTGTTACCTTCAAGTTTAGCGGCAATTCCTCTATTATTTAGAGCTTTCAGTAAGAAGTCTGCATATTTGTCATTTATTCCTAATTCTTCCAATTCTATAACATCTTTCTGCTTAATTTGAGGAAGTAATGCATCTATTATTTCTTCTAATTGCAGGATTGCATCTCTTTCTCTCACGTATTCCATTATCTCTTCTATATTGGTTAAAGAGCCGTAAAGCCTATTTACTTTTTCACAATAAGGAGTGCATGGTGACTGGAAAGTTATAACCAATTCATTCATTATTTCTTCAAGACTCTTCAGTTCAGGGGTAGAGAACCTAATAGATATATCCTTAAACATGCTATAAGACATTGATAACTCCGATAAGATCACATTTGTGAATCTTTCTAAAACTTTCGACGACTGTACTAGCTTATTTATCGTAAACTGTTGCAAAGGCAGAGCAGCGATATCTTTCTTTAGCTCAAACGTATCCGGTGTTGTTAGTAAAATTCCACTTATTTCGGTAGCTTTACTGAGACAAAGGTTTAGCTTAGTGTTTATGTCTTTTATATCTATGCTCTCGACTTTTTCTATTATACTATCCTTATTGATGACTTTAACCTTTTGCATATAGATTCCAAGAGTCCTAGACAAGTTATCTATTAAGTTATTTACTATATTAACAGATGTTAAGATGTTTTTATCAACTACATTCTTTAGATTACGATAAAAATCTAAGAACTTCCTTATCTCTATTTCTTCCTTAGGATACTCCAGTTCAGGAATGTTTATACCTAAGAATTTTAATCTCTCAGAGAAGTCATTATATGACTTTATTTTATCAAATATTAAGTTATTCAATTCCATTGTTATCATTCTCCTCACATTACCTAGCTCACTCTTTTTCTCTTCTATACATTTAACGTTCTTACATCGTAAAACTTCATCTTGAAGCTTAGTTATTTGAGTTATATATCCGATAATTATATTACTTATATCCGAGTTTTCTTGCGCCACTTCGGCCTTCAGACTATAGAGTATAGAGTTAATATTTTTTAGATCTTCTAGTAAGCTACTCTTTAACGTCTCATAAGCTTTCTTATTTTCAAACTGAGAACTTACTATTGAGACCATCAAATTAGAAGAGTATATAGCTAGACTTACTACTACTGACAGAATAGATATAGTATAGCCTAATTTTGTTAACAATATATATGCCAACGCAACAAAGACTACACCAGCTAATCCGTAGTACGATTTTATAGCATAAGTAACTGCAGCTATTATTATCATTGCCACTATTACGATTCCTAAGAAATTACCGTAAAAGTACAAAGGAAATATTATGGCTATAGGGATAGCCGAAAGCACATTAATAATGTAATTATCCGATTGAGATATTCCACTAAATAACAGTAGTGACCAAATAGGGTTAAACTGGGATAACAGTATGGATCCACTGGTGATAAAAGATCTAGAACTTCTGAATCTAACTAAGGATATTAGGGGTATTACAAATAAAAATACCAAAGATAGTAAAAATGCTTCGAAATTAGAATTAAAGTAGAATTTCCCTGTCGAAATTGTAGAAGTGAGATAATTTTGGTATTTAGTTAAAATCCCTCCTATTACTGTAAATGGAATTAGTATATCTCCTATCAAAATCGACAATGCAAAGATTATTGCTGATAAAATTTCTGCTGAACCAGTATTTTTAATTAGTGAAAGTGAAATCTCATATGTAAGCAATCCATTGGTGATCATTGTCAGAGCTTTCCTGATCAAAGTGTTAGGTTCACCTAGCCCACGTATACTATCCAACATTGATTGTAATTATATTTAAAAACTTATAAAGACATATTGTATTTAGGATGATTTACTTTCTATGAGGAAAACATAAATAGAATTAGAACTGTTACATTATAATTTTAATGACATGAATTGTTAAGAAAATCACACAACTCGCTTTACCAAAAACAACTTACATTAGAATGCCTTCATTGCCTAAATCATTTAAACAAAATATTTAACCTATCTCTAACACTCTCTCTGTATGACTCAAACAATTCAATTTAAAAAATACGAACTGCCACCGTTACCCTATAAAATAGATGCATTAGAACCATACATAAGCAAAGACATAATAGATATACACTACAACGGGCACCATAAAGGGTATGTAAATGGTGCAAATACATTCTTAGAAAGAATGGAAAAAATCCTTAACGGACAATTGACCTCAGGACAATATGATATTCAAGGTTTACTTAGAGGACTAGTATTCAATATAAACGGGCACAAGTTACACGCTCTATATTGGAAAAATATGGCTCCTGCTGGTAAAGGAGGAGGGAAACCCGGAGGAGTATTAGGAGACTTAATTGAAAAACAATACGGAAGCTTTGAGAAATTCAAACTAGTATTCACAGAAGCTGCTAATAGCTTACCTGGTACAGGTTGGACAGTATTATATTACGATACTGAATCAGGTAATCTAGAGATAATGACGTTTGAGAACCACTTCCAGAACCACATAGCCGAGCTACCGATAATCTTAATCCTTGATGAGTTTGAACATGCTTACTACTTACAATACAAGAACAAGAGAGCCGATTATATAAACGCTTGGTGGAACGTAGTTAACTGGGACGATGCGGACAAAAAGCTTCAGAAGTACCTAAACAAGTAAATTTTTTATTATATTTTCTAAATTTTATATATGGTCTCCGCAATAGTACTGGCTGGTGGTTATGCCACAAGGCTTAGACCGTTGAGCATGACTAAGCCAAAAGCACTTCTTCCAATACTAGATAAACCACTTATAGACTATATACTAGATGCTCTAGAGTCTTCACAAGTCGATAATGTATACCTATCTCTACGTGTGATGGCGGATAAGATGCTAGAGCACATAAAGGTTACTAATAGGAACGTAATACCAGTAGTTGAAAAGGAAAGGTTGGGCGATGCAGGACCCCTTAAGATGATAAGTAGCCAGTACGAATTATCTGAGGACGTTATAGTCGTGAATGGTGATATTTATAATGAGATCGACTATAAAACGCTTATAGATTTCCACCAAAGTAAAGGGTGTGACGCAACAATCGTAGGAACTCAAGTTGAAGATCCTAAAAGATATGGTGTTTTAGTAGTAGATGACTACAGATTGGTTCAGATAATAGAGAAGCCCAAAATACCGGTAAGTAATTTAATTAATGCCGGAGTGTATGTATTTAAGAAAAAATTATTCGATAAAATTGACGGATTAGGAAACGGGAATAGTGTCTCAATAGCAAGAGATTTTTTACCAAGACTCATATCTTCAGGAACGTGTATTTCAGTTTATCCTTATAAAGGTCTATGGATGGATATAGGAATTCCTTCAGATTATATGAGAATTAACCTAGAGCTTTTAGCCCTTAAGTTTCCTAAAGGTTACGTTAGTGAAAACGCTAAGGTTAGTGAGAAAGCTGAGCTTAGACCACCTTTCTACATAGGCTATGAGGTTACGATAAATGACGACTCGGTAATTAGGAATTCCATAATAGGTAAAAGAGGGAAGATCGGAAAGGGAGACTATATAGAGGAGAGCATATTAATGCAGGGAGCTAATATAGGAGATTTTACGACCATAGCCGAGAGTATTCTAGGTGATAGCGTCACTGTAGGTAAGTGGAACAGGATAGAGAGTTCGATATTAGGTGACGAAGTTTTAACATATGACAATGTTTTGATCAATAAGGACACTATAATACTGCCCTATAAAGAAGTCTCTGAATCCATATACGAAAGAGGTAAAATAATACTTTAACTTTCGTATACGTCCCTCTCTTTTTATGAGCTGTTGAAGTTATATGAAAATATTATCCTTTATCACGTTATTCTCACTCATCATCATATCAGCATTGTATCCCTACGTTTTAACCGCCCTTAGTGAAACATCTTATCCAGTGAAGTTTTTATTAGAAGGACCAGTAATTGTGAACGTAATCTACAATAACTCAGATATTTTAATAGACCGTAATACTACGTTAACCCTATCAGGTGAAGTGACACTTAAGGCATTACCTATATCACTAGGATACGTCGTGCTTATAGACGGGAGAAAAGTTAGTAACACATCATTAAATATTAATGGACCTACAACAATTAACGTTACAGCTATAACGATCTATGTAAATTTATCTATCCATATTTTCGGGAAAGGCATAGTGACCGTACAGCTGAGTAACGGAAGTTCATACTATATCTCAGAAAACAAAACGTTTACAGTCGAAAATTACAGCTTCATATATATAAATGTCCCTTTCGATCAGAATGTGGTTTTTAATCACGATATAAAGAGTAACTTTTACGTTATGCTAGTAAACGGCTCAACCAGTGTAAACGTAACTTTTCTACCAAACAAAAATATCTCATCGCATGCTAAAATGTCGTTAAACATGACTGGTATTGCACTTGGTATATTAGCTCTGGCTTTTTACTTATTTTTCAAGAGAAAAAGTTCTTCTAACTAACTGTTATTAACGTGGAATATATATAATACTGTATGAACAGATTAAAAGACGCTGAAAGCTCATTTCTTAGACTATCAGCCGATAGTGAGATAGACTGGTATCCGTGGAGTGACGATGCCTTTAAAAAGGCTAGGGAAGAGGATAAACTAATCTTAGTAGACGTAGGCGCTTCATGGTGCCATTGGTGTCACGTAATGGACGAAACTACTTATAAAGACAGAGAAGTAATAGAACTGATCAACAAGTACTACGTCGCTATAAAAGTGGATAGGGACGAGATGCCAGACTTAGATAAACAGCTTCAGCTTGCCGTAAGTTCACTGACCGGGGAATCTGGTTGGCCCTTAACTGTTTTCATGACCCCTGACGGTAAAGTCTTCTACGGGGGAACTTATTTCCCTCCTGAGGACGCTTATGGGAGAATAGGTTTCAAAAGGCTTTTACAAGAACTTAATAGAATCTGGAGGGAAGAAAGAGATAAAATACTACAGGTACCTTCGACCCTTCACTCTTCTTTGAAGAATATAGAGTATTTAGTAGACAACCCCGATTGGGATAAGGTAGAAGAAGTCGTGTCAGCAATAATCTCTAATTATGACTTTGATCACGGTGGTCTTCAAGGAACAATGAAGTTCCCGCACCCAACAATAGATGAGCTACTAATGGCATATTCCTACTACACAAAGGATGATACCGAGCTGAAACTTTCAACTTACACTCTAAAGAAGATGTACTACGGAGGGATCTTTGATCAGGTAGGAGGAGGATTCCACAGATATACTGTAGATGATGAATGGTATGTACCGCATTTCGAAAAGCTACTCATAGACAATGCCGAGTTATTATTAGACTACATACATGCATACCAATTGACGCAAGATCCAGAAATCTTAGACGCTTTAAACTTGACTTCACAGTTTATATTGAGGGAGCTGTTTATCGGTGAAGGATTTGCTAATAGCTTAGATGCAGATTCTGAGGGAAAAGAAGGGTATTACTATACTTGGACGGAAGATGAATTTAAAGAGGCATTACAAGGTGAAGACTACAGATTATGGATAAGGGTTTTTAACGTCGATAGGGGTGAAGAGATTGAAGGAAAAAAAGTATTGAGGAGGGTAATGGACGTCAAGGATCTATCAAAATTCGTCAACAACCCTTTAGGCAAACTTAGCGAGATCAGGATGAAACTTCTAGAGTATAGAGTGAAGAATAGGAAACCACCTTTTAGAGACGATAACGTTTACACTTATCCTAATGCCCGTGTCATACAAGCACTCTTAGAGTCGAGCGTGATAACTGGTAAAGGATTAAACGAAGCGTTGAGAGTAGTAGATAAATTCTCTCGTAAAATAACTAGAAGAATAGGAGGAGGAAAAGACGGACTGCCGGAGGACTATGCTGCAGCCTTGTTAGCCGTAATTTCAGCATATGAAGTAACCGGAAACGTAAAGTACAAGGATTTGATCTTCGCGTTAGAAGGACAACTAAAGAGTCTAGACTGTAGCTATCCTATTGATTCTCCAAATGAGTCAGTAGCCTCATTGGCCCTTAAAGGATTTTTGAAGACCAGCGTCATGAAAGGAGAGATAGCGAACGTAAAGGTTCCTTTCGCTCCAAACCCATTATTCGTTGCAGGGATAGCTCACGTTACTGCGTCATTAGTTAAAGGAACGGCTCATATAGTAATTGTAGATGAAAAAGACGGAAAGGCTGATGAACTTCATAAAACCGCACTACTCGCGTATCACCCCATGAAAATGGTTGAGAAAGTTAGCCCCGATAACGCAGATTTCCTTCCATCATTTATCAAAGCGATGATAAAGTTTAACCAAGGAAATAGTAGGGCTTACGTATGTAAGGGGACTTCGTGTAGTATGCCTATAACATCACCTGAAAAAATTAAATTATTACTTAAATTAAACGGTTAACTATAGTTTTATAATGGGAAGGCTGGAAGGAAAGAAAGTTTTTGTTGTAGGGACAAGCAAAGGACTAGGGTACGCTATAGCCTATTTTTCCTCAAGTGAAGGAGCTGAGGTTATAATAAATTCAAGGAATGAAAAGAAGCTCAAAGAGATATGCGAAAATTTACGAAACTGCAAATATGTTGTAGGAGACGTATCAACTCCGCAAAAAGCTGAAGAGACAGTGAACAAAGCGGGAGACTTCACTGATCTGGTGATAACAGTGGGCGGTTATGTAGAAGACAAAATAGATGACCTCAAGGGGTTAGACGAAATGTTGACCAATCACGTTAAGGTCCCTCTCTACGTAGTGAAGAGTTCCCTCTCTAGACTAAGGAAAGGATCTACGATAGTATTAATTTCAGCAATAAGGGGAATATATACACCTCTACCTTTCCAACTATCTTACAGTATAGCAAAAGCTGGAATAGCAAAGGCAGTAGAGACTTTAGCCTCTGAGTTAATAGACCAAGGAATAAGAGTTGTGGGTATTGCACCAAGTGTAATAGATGGGGAATTTGTCCCAGGTAGGGATTGGAAGAAGATGAGAAGATTGGGAGACTTTAAGGCTCCGCCAGAAGACTTTGCGAAAGTTGTAGTATGGTTATTAACCGATGAGGCCGAATGGATAAATGGTGTAGTTATACCCGTAGATGGAGGGGCTAGGTTGAGAACATGAGCGAGGTTAGCTTCACATTTCGTTGCTCGGAGAGTTCGGTTGAATTCGTGTACAACTATAAGCTGATAAATCTAGAGTCTTCCCTTAGAAATAACATCAAAATAATAAAACTCCACACTAGTAGCTCTAGAGTCAGTTTTGAAAACGGTAGATTCTTCGACCCCCATAATTTGGTAGTTAAAAAAGGGAACGAGGGTGAAGAGTCCATTAAGGCAGAGCTAAAGAACGTAAGAGAAATTATCATAGATGGTTTAACTAAAGCTTCCATAGAGTTCGACTTACCAATATCTCTAATCAAACGTTATGTAGAAGACTTAGTGGAAAAACCTACTGCTATTAAACCTACTAGCTATTTAGACTTTGAGGTTTCAGAGCTGGAAATAGAACTTAACAAGATCTTCTTTGATAGAAACTTAAACATGCCAGGCGATGTAATACCTCAAAGGATCCTTAGACTGTCTATAAAAACTAATAAAGGATGTGCCAAGCTTAAGTTAAAGGAGAAATCTAACGTGACTCTGGAGTATGCTGAAGACTGCGAAACGTGGAGTGAAGACTCACTAAAGGTTCTCTCTGTACTCTCATCTCTACACCCTACTATCCTGGAAGTTAAGGAGGTAATAGATTATCTGAAAAAGATGTGCAGAGTGTGAGTTAGAGACTCTTCACTCTTCGCTGACTTCCTCCCCGCCAGCGAGGGTTCCCTCCCAAGGAGCTCATCGTTCGCACCATCGATTCGGGTTTACATCTCTCATCTGGTGGGCAGTCGAGTGGCTCAGAGAACCGCTGTCATTTGAAGGGGGACTTTCATTGCCGAGCTCTAGTCCCTTGAAGGAAAAGGAAGATTACGATTGCTCCTCCTACAGTCCCATTAAGCCCTCAATCGAGCTGGAGAGCAGCGTCATTAGCGTCACTAAGAGAAATTCTGGCAAAGAAATATTTAAACACGGGCTATCCATCCCCGCTGGCGAGGCTTTCCGCCCCCTTAACCCCTTTCTTTGTAACTTATTTAAATATTTCATTGTACGTAGGTAATACTGTGTATGAGGTATTACTAAATCCTAATTTTGAGGAGGCGAAGGATTTTGTTGAGAGAAATCTTAGCAAGTCACTAATTACGATTCTAGCAGAATGTGAAATATTATACGAGGGTAGAGCTTTTTCCAAAGCTTCCTCATCGAGAAGGCTTATTATAGTCAAGGCTGATGGAAGTGTTATTGTTCACGAGGGTACTAAAAGAGAACCAATTAATTGGCAACCGCCTGGCTCAATAATAGAGGTGAGTATAGAGAGCGGAGTCTTTAGGATTAAGGCTGTAAGAAAGAGACCGAAGGAAAAACTCGAGATTTTAGCGTCTAGAGTATTTTTTATAACCTCTTCAGTAGTAGAAGAAGGGAACTTCATCCTAATGGGAAGTGAGAAAGATGAAGTAGACTTGGTAATTTCAAAACCTGAGCTGATTGAGGAGGGATTTAAACCTTTACAAAGAGAATATAATACACCTTACGGTAAGATAGACTTGTTGGGTAAAGATAATAAAGGCAATTATATTGTCCTAGAGTTTAAACGCGCTAAGGCAACTTTGCAGGCCGTGTCGCAGCTTTATCGATATGTGATGTATTTTCGAGAAAGAGATCAATTAGTAAGGGGAATTCTTGTAGCTCCAGGGATTAGTGAAAACGCTTTAAACTTACTTAGCCGTCTTGGATTAGAATATGTTGATCTACGTAATATTATTGACTTTACCAATTGTGGCAGACATATTGTTACTTTACCAAATAGTACAAGAAATCAAGCTCAAGAGATCAGTCAGAGGGGACTTTAGAGGAAAAGCCTCGGTAATAGTTCCCGTAAGAGGTCTTGATATAAACGCTGATAATAATGTTAAGTCCTTACTTAGTCAGGATTATGAGGATTATGAGGTTATTTATGTTGTGGATGACCTAAGAGACCCGATCGTAGACGTATTGAAGGAGCACAACGTTAAGATTGTAGTTTCCGAGGAAACTTGTTCTCAGTGTAGTGGTAAAATTAGGGCACAACTGACCGGTTTAAAATACGCTAAAGGAGATATAATCGTCTTCGCGGACTCGGATACATATTACCCTAAAAACTGGTTAAGAGAGTTGGTTTCACCCTTATCAAACTACGTAGCGACTACAGTTTTCTCGTGGCCTAAGCCATATAGACTCACTATAAAAAACCTAATAAGGGCGGGATTTTGGACTTTTGGCTTTGAGTCACAAGCGATTGGTGGAACTTTTCTCTGGGGAGGTTCTATGGCTTTCAGGCAGGATTTCTTTACTAGAGATGTTATCGAAGAACTTAAGACACAGTGGTGCGACGATTGTACACTATCAAGGTTAGCAAAGGAAAGAGGTAAAATAGGTTTCGTATTTAATGCTATGCCTTTAAACGTTTTCGATGAAAAAGACTTACTCAGATGGACCAAAAGGCAGATACTAACGGTTAGGATATATTCTAATAAAGGATACAAAGGGTTCTTATTGGTAGCTTTCTTCTTCTCACTTTTTATCCTCTCGTTCTTTCTAACTCATAACGTTTTTTTCCTTACACCAATGTTAATATGGATAATAAAGAATTTAATAAGAGGAAGTTTTACGATAGGTATCACTAGTTCTATTATACCGTCAATTATGTCGGTCCCGGCAATTTTCTTCACTTTGGCGATAGCAATATTAGCTTACAAGGAAAAGTATATATTTTGGCGAGGCAAAGTTTACAAATTATGATTAAGTGGAAAATTATATTACTGATATCAATTCTCTTGCTGATAATTGGTATCGGAGTTGGTGACTATCTTATTTATCATTATGAAGAAAAAATTACAGTACCTCCTAACTCCTCAGTAGTAGTGACAAGTGCTGATATGCTAGTCCAAGGACAGCCTCCTGCTCTTGCTCCTGCTAACCTTCAAGAAGTAGGTAAGGTTCAAAACAACAATCAAGTAGACAATATTTATAGCGTATCACAAGCTACAATAACTAATACACATACAACGTCATTTACAGTATTACTAATTCATACTTCCGTGTTATTAGAGGCGGATTTTATCATACTAGGAGTTGGGTTACTACTTTTCATAATCTCTGCATTAGGTCTATTTTACGTTAAGTTTGTGAAAAAGACATAGCTCTAACAATTTTAAGTTATGAATAAGTGTTGAGGCACGAAATACCCTTAAATTTTCTTTTCTTCTTTAGCTAATTCCGTTGCGATTTTAAATAGTTCAGGATACATTTCACTTAGACCTTTCTCTAGGGCTTCTTTAGCTACTTTGCTCATTTTAAAGCTAGGTACCGTGTGATAGAGATACTGAAGCACTAAAAATGCCTGATAGCTCCATACACCAATCTTAGGATCCTTTTGAATAAACTCTTTCATTTTCTCCTTTATTACAAGCGATTTATCCTTCTCGGATTTTACATCTGGAGACTTGTCTTCCTTGTTGGAACTATTTAATTCTTTTGTAGAGTTTCCTTCTATTTTACTTACATCTTTTGTCTCAACAAGTTGTTTAACCTCGGTTTCAGAATTTTCCTTTTTTACCTCATTGCTCTCAACGTCACTTTTTTTTCTTTTTATTATGAGATCTAACTCACTCATCACTCGATCACCATCTTAGCTAACTTTTCGTAAAGACTTCCTAACTTAGGTTTCTTGACTCTGAACTCTTCATACCTGACTGCCGGAACGCCAAGTCTAGTGGCTTCAGAGAATAGTTTAGATTGAGGTATTGTGATATCTATACTCTTCACTGCAGAATAATCAACGTTTACAGCCTTTTTACTCATGTTAGTAACAGCGAAGGCTTTCTTGTTAAGACTTACGAGTCTAGAGTCAAGATTTTTTGCCGCCTCGAGCACTAATGGCTGCGGAGTTATCGGCGTAACGATCTTATCTGCCGCCATCATAGCTGATACTGACAACGTACCTAAGTTGGGAGGTGTATCTATAACTAGGTAGTCGAAAGATTCGGCTATCTTACGTAGAGTAGAGACTGTAGACTCGATATCTCCGTTAAGTTCCACCTTCAATAGCCCAATGTGGGCAGGGAACATCTCAACGTTAAAAATATTTACGCTTTTACCTCCTAAGGGATAATCTTTCTTTTCCCTTTTTATTCCGAAGGATACAGTGGCTCCTCCCTCGGGATCCAAATCTATTAACGCTGTGTTTTTTGTTTTAGCTAAAGAATAAGCGAGATTTACGGAGGTAGTAGTCTTACCGACCCCACCCTTTTGGTTAATGACTGTTATTATCATGTCTAGACTCTTATCTTCACAGTCTTTAATTCCGATTCTTCTCATAATACTTCTTAGTCTAAACAGATAAGAGAAGAGTAAGGTAAAAAGACTCATTATTTAAAAATCAAATCAGCAATATGTATTGGGTTTAAGCCCATTTTAATGAAAGCAATAGAACAAGAAGGGTTTGTAGAGACTACTGTATTCACTCCGCTCTTCAGAGTCTTCTCCTTCTTAATTTGCATAACTTGACTAGCCATATTCTTATTAAAGATAAAGTAATCACCTCCAGCACCGCATTCGAAGGACGGTTCCTCAGCTTCTCTAATCCTAATCCCCATCATTTCTAAAACTTGACTGTCATACTTATCGATCCCTGATAAGTGAGCGTGGCATGGTTGATGTAAAGTGACTTCCATATCCTTTTTAGGTAATTCCTTAACGAACTTGATTAAAAACTCTGAGAAGTCATATACGTTTAAACCCTTCTCCTTCATATGAGCCGAACAGTTAGATGAAAGAGAAACTATCGGCTTCTTAATTTCCTTCAGCTTACTTATTAGCTCTTCAGCCCTCGTGGTCTCTCCTACATGAGTGTGAGCCAATCCACAACAACCGTTCAGAATCTTCACTCTATACCCACGATTCTTCAAAAACCTCAACGCATTCTCTACAGTACTCCTAAAGACTACGGACATTATACATCCCGGGAACAATACCAGATCGTAATCCTCTTCCTCATAACTCAGCGGGGTAAAGCCGTTCAACCTGAGCACAGGTTTTATAAAGGGAGTGAGTGTCTCGGGTCTCTCTAGCATTCTTACCAAAACTTTCTCTATTACATTGGGTTTACGGACTGAAGTTATTATATCTGAGTATTTCACCCCGCTGGGGCATGCAAGTTCGCATCTCCTGCAGAACATACAAGTGTTAAGACCTACACTGCTAATACCTAATTTCACGGCTGTAATTCTACCGCGTGGTGAATGAGTTTCAGACCTAGTTATTACGTAAGTAGGACAAGCCTCAAGACAGAACCCACAATGCACACATTTAGAAAGCTCTTCTTTTAATCCCATTCCCATAACACCTTTAACTCTCTCGAATTTACTTTACAATTACCGAACATCTTACACGGATTGAACAAACCTTCCGGATCGAACGTTATTTTTAACCTCTTCATTACGTTCAAACTTATCTCGTCGTAATATACTCCGAGATACTTAACCTTCTCGATCCCTATTCCGTGTTCACCTGAAGGCACACCACCGTTATTTATCACTAGCTTTTCTATTTCATCACTCGCCCTGACTGCCCTATAAAAGCTATCGGAGTCCTCCGGATTATAGGAAATTAGAGGGTGTAGATTACCGTCCCCTGCATGAAACACATTAGCAATATAGACATTATATTTCCTGGATATCTCCCTGATTTTTTCTAATGTTTCAGCCAAATTGCTTCTCAACACGTTACAGTCCAGAGTTATATATGCGGGGGATATAGTTCCCATAGCAGGAAAAGCACCTTTCCTCGCATTCCAATACTTCGACTCTTCCTTAGTGCTTATTATTTCTCCTCCGTTATTATTTATCACATATTTCACTCTGCTCTCTTCCTCGGATACTTGCGAACCGTCAAGCTCTATTAATAGCAGTGCTTCACTCTCTGGCAGTCCTGCCTTATATCTGCTCTTTTCTATAGCTATAATCGAGTATCTGTCCATCATCTCTAAAGCTGAAGGTATTACACCGCTTCTGAATATCTCCACTATCGTATTCGCCGCATCCCTTAATGAGTTAAATGAAGCTATTACACTTTTTTTCTCCTTAGGTCGCACAAATAATCTAAGTCTAGCTCTAAGTATAGCTCCGAGCGTGCCCTCTGCCCCTATAAATATACTACTAGGGTTGAGAAACGGTGAAGGCTTAAATTCCTCAATCTCACCGTTCGGCAAAATTACCTTTAATCTTATTACACTGTTGTAAGTAGGGCCGTACTTAACAACATGAATACCTCCCGAGTCATGCGATATATTACCTCCTATACTTGAAACTTGGTAACTTGCAGGGTCTGGTGCGTAAAATAAGTGAGAAGGAGCGTTTTTAGTAACTATGGCGTTAACTATACCCGGACCTACTTCTATTTCTAAGCCTTGTATACTGTATACTTTGTTAATCCTGCTTAAGCCTACAACTACTTCATCACCATTAAGCGGAACTGTAGCTCCACTAAGACTTGTACCTGAACCTCTGACTATCACTTTCTTTCTCCGTGAAGTTAACAACCTTATTACCTTAACGACCTCATCTTCACTTCCCGGTAGAATAACAAGTTCTGGTTCTCCCTTAACAGCGGATAGACCGTCAAAACCGTATAGCCTTTTTTCATCAGAAGAAATCACCCATTCCTCTCCTACGATCTGCTTTAGCTCGTCAATTAATTGCACAAGCTTAAATTGTTATTATGGTTTAAAATGTTTATACACAATCATGAAATGTAAGGAATTGTTTGAACCTACAAGTTATGAAGAGATCTTAGAAATCGTAAGAAACGCTAATAATAGCGGTAAGAAAGTTCACGTTCTGGGACTGGGAACTCACCACGTAGTCGAAAAACCATTCGAAATTTGTATATCCACTATAAGGTTAAACAAGATCTTGGAAAGCTCCACTTCTGACCTCTACGTGTCTGTTCAAAGCGGGGTTAGATTCAACGATTTTCAAGAACATCTGTCCAGTAACAACTTGTTCTTTCCCGCGTTTTACGAAGGTACTATCGGCGGTCTGATATCAACTAATTTACCCTCACCGTTCTCCCTATGGTACCCTTATCCTAGAGACTTGATATTAGGGGCGAAAATAGTCACCGGTGACGGTAAATTAATAAAGAGCGGAGGAAAGACTACCAAGTTCTCCAGCGGTTACAAGATTTGGAAAGCTCTCTCGGGAGCCTTAGGAACCTTGGGTATTTACCTAGAACTTTATATCAAAGTTTTACCTAAACCCGAGAAAATAATATCAATAAAAGTCGACAGACCGGAAGATATTATACGAGAAAACCCATGGGGAATAGTGTCCTTTCTAGACTCTTCGAAGATCTCCACCTATGCAATTTTTGCAGGATTTTCAAGTTATATTGAAAAGATCTCAAAAAACTCAGAAGTAATAGAAGGCATTTTACCAACGGGTATGAATTGCGAGAGGATCTACGGGGTAGTTACAGCCAGAGGTGAAGAATTACAACTTTTAAAAAAATTCTCCTCTGGGATAGCGTTTTACGGAAGTGGATATGTTAGAACGTGTGACGAAAAAGCTCTTTCATTACGCAGTGAGGATTACACTGTAGTGATCGAAAAGGGGTGTAGAGATGGTGAGGATTGTTTGGGTTATTCTTATACCTCTCTAAGGTTACTGAAAAATTCATTAGATCCAAATCACGTTTTATGCTCGGGTATAGCTTTTGACTGTTGAAGAGTACTTCTTAAATTATAACGGCGAGAAGATTTTTGTAGTCCTACTAGGTTTTGCATCTAACAAGTACTACTTCTATTATCCGAAAGGCGATACGCTAGTAATTATTGATAGTGAAGGAAAAGTTGAAATGAAAGAAATATTAGAAGTAGTAGGCACAGCTCCAGCAGGGTTTAAGGTCGGAGAAGTAGTTGAACCTTGGGAGAAAGTCAAGGCAAGACCGGTAGTATGGAGAGTATTAGACAAAGAAATACAAGCTGATAACATTTACGCTGTTTATTCAACCTTTCAAGACTATAAGATTCTTGAAAGCTCCGTTCCAGATAGGTTAAAGTCGTTTTTCCTTAGAGATCAAGATCCATGGGAATATAAGGACTGGTGCTGTGTCATGATCGCCTCACAGAAAGACTTAACAAACTTGCCGCCTACTTTCAAAAAAATCTATTTAAAAAACGGAAAACTTGAGATCTAATTCTCTACTTTCTTCTCTTTCAGGATCTCGTCTATAAGGGTATTTAATTTACCGTCTATATCAATTGGTTGAGAGGAGGGGTAATACTGATAGTAAGAAGGTGCAGTTTGGCTAATTCTTTCCTCAAAAGATGGGATTGTTTCATTCTTATAGAATACTCCAATGGGTATCCTATCTCCCCACTCTAGACTCTTCTCTAATGCTTTCTTTAGCTTATCCTTGACCTCGTTCTCATTCCTCGCTACTGGATCCCAGTCAGACTGTTCCTCGAGTTTATACACCCTTTTGTCGTACCATTCCTTAGTGTTTATATCATTATATGTTGGACAAGGTTGAAGTACATCTATTACTGCTAAACCCTTGTGCTTTATAGCCATCTTTATCAATTCTTTGAGGTGTTTAACGTCATAGGCGTATCCCCTAGCCACGAAGGTGTACCCAGAGGATAATGCCAGGGATAGAGGGTTAATTGCATCGTTAATATTGGGCTTAGGTAACGACTTAGTCTTTATTCCTCTCAGAAGTGTAGGAGAGGCTTGCCCTTTTGTGAGACCATAAACGCCGTTATCGTGAATTATTACCGTAATATCGATATTTCTTCTTCCTGCTGAAACAAAATGACCGACTCCTATTCCCAGTAAGTCCCCGTCTCCGCCATTCACTATTACTTCCAGCGAAGGATTAGCAAGCTTGATTCCAGTTGCAAATGCTATTGCTCTACCATGTAGAGTATGGACTCCAGAGATTGGTAACCTCATGAAGTGCGGTAGTTTACCAGAACATCCGATTCCAGATACGATTACAACCCTTTCTAAATTTAGTCCTAGCTCCATTATTGCTTGCTGTTCAGCACTAAGTATGCCAAAATTACCGCAACCTGGACACCAGTCACTCCACTCAGGTTTGAACTGTTTAAGCGCCTCCATTTAAAACCACCTTTTTAACGTCCTCTTTAATGGTTTGCCTTAACGCACTTTCTAACTCGTCCTTCAGGAACGGCCTTCCATTCCACTTCAAAATATAGTTAGTAGGCATAATTCCAGTAAACATTGTTATGAGTTTTGAGGCTTGAGCTAAGTAATTTCCTTCAACAGCAATTATTTTTTCCTTATTACTGAGCATATTTGATACAAGCTTTGTAGGGAAAGGAGAGAACATTCTGAGTTGTAATATCAGAGCGTCAATGCTACTCTCGTTGATTACGTCTTCAAGGACTGAACCCGCAAATCCCCATGTAACTATGACGTTCTTGGAATCAGTATCTCCGAATACCTTAACTCTAGACTCTTCTGGAATTTCCCGGTCTGCTGTCTCGAGTTTTTTCATCCTTTTCTCATACATGAATAATCTGTTCTCAGGGTCTTCAGATATGTGACCCATCTCGTTATGTTCGTCTCCTGTATAATACATGAGAGCTCCTCCTAAAGGCGCTCTCGTTGATATTCCGTCAGATGTCAACACAAACCTACGATATGTGGGGTCTGCTCTATATACTATCTTACCCCTATCTGCTTTTAGCTCTTCTAACTTAAGTTCCTCCCTAGGTATTGTAGAATAGGAGTTAGCTAGAGTTTTCTCTATAAGGTGTATAACGGGAGTTTGATACCTTTCTGCCAGATTTAAAGCCCATATCGCGTCCCTAAACGCTTCCGCGTGGTCTCCAGAAGCTATTATTATTTTTGGGAATTCGCCGTGTCCCGCAAACATTGGGAATAGGAGATCCGATTGACCGGTTCTTGTAGGCAATCCCGTAGAGGGACCACCTCTTATATAATAGGTGATAACAACGGGCACTTCATTCATCCCTGCCCATCCTAAACCCTCAATCATTAATGAGAATCCTGGCCCAGACGTTGCAGTTGCTGATCTTACACCTGCTAATGCAGCCCCTATTGCCATGTTAACCGCGGATATTTCGTCTTCAGCCTGGACAACTACTACAGTACCTTTAATTTTATCGCCAGTCTTTGGATCTGTCATCAGAACCTCTTGATGAGCTTCTATAAACGTGCTTTCATCCGAGGCAGGGGTAATAGGATAATATGACTGGAATCTGAGGCCACCGTATATTTTTCCTATTGCCACTGCTGTGTTCCCATCCAACCAATATCTCTCACTATTGGTCTTCAACGTTCTAAGGTTATAGACCGAGTCTGTTAGCGAAGAACCTTCCTCTATAGCTCTTGCGTTTAATTTCCTAAAAAGCTCCTGCTTAAACGTTCTATCACTCGCTTTGATTAAAATCTCTTGTTCTAATCCCAAGAGCTTGTAAGAAACAGCTATTCCTATAGTGTTTTTGACCCTCTCTACAACAGATAAGGGAAGCTTAAACTCGTCGGCGATTTTCTTAGTTATCTCTTCATAATTCACTGGTATTAACTTAACTCCTTTTTCTTGGGCTACCTTAAGAACAGAATATACTGTCACTTCTTGAGAGTCTATGCGAAGAGACCTTCTTATTCTATCCTTAGTTTCTTCCTCCATTGCCTGAATAGAATCTAACTTAACATTTTCTACGGACTTATTGTATATCAAATAAGATGTAACGTCTGTAAAGTGATGAAATATTGTTTCCGCGTCAAAGGATACAAGGATATCTACCTTTTGTGTATTGCTCTTTACTCTCTTATCTGAAATCGTTAGCGTGAAGTAACTATGCCTACCTTTTATGTTAGAATAATACTCTCTGTTTCCGAATACATAATACCCAGCTGAGGCTATGGCATTACCGAAAACAGTAGCAGATGTATCAATCCCAGTACCTTGTGCTCCTCCAATCATCCATGTTAATCTCATACCATCTTATAGTATCGATATTCCAGAATATAAATAATTTTGTAAATCAAACTAAACAATTGTTGAAAAATAAAAATTCTTTAAATAATTCTATTTATCTCGTGTGGAATAGATCGATTAAAACAATGCTTTAAATACATTAGCACATTTACTTACACATGAGACGAAACGACGTATTAGATTTGCTTACAGGAAAAGGAAATTACGTAGACGATATACCGTATAAAGGTTATTTCGGTGTTTTCGTAAGGAGTCCATATCCCCATGCCAGAATTCTCAAGATAGATACAGAGGAAGTGATAAGGAAAGGAGGGCTCGTATTTACTGCAAAAGATCTCTATTTTAGTAAAGGCGAAAAAGGAGAGAATGAAGGCTCTGCACTCTTGACTCTACCCTTGGCTTTCAACAAAGTAAGATACGAAGGAGAGCCTATAGCACTTATCATAGCCGAAGATCCCTATAAAGCACAAGACCTTGCGGACTTGGTTAACATTGACTATGAAGTTTTACAACCGGTTTCTAATGTAGAGGAAGCGTTAAAGAATGAAGTACTGGTTTTCGAGGAGCTCAAGACTAATGTGGTATACGAAAAGACTTTGGAATACGGCACTATTCCTTTTGGCGACAAGGAGTTAGATTTAGACCTTTATTGGTCTAGGTCTTCGGGAAACCCTATAGAGACCTTTGGTGCAATAGTGTACCCAGACGGAACTGTTTACTCTAATGCTCAAGCTCCAAAATTTTTGGCTGAAGAAATTAGCAAAACAAGCGGAAGAAAAGTCAAACTAGTACCTCTCAGGGCCGGAGGTAGTTTTGGCTCAAAGTTTTCATTAGCACCTTACATTTCCGTACTAGTCCAGGCTTCGGCTAAATTTAACGTACCTATAAAATGGATAGAGACCAGAACTGAGCACTTAAAGGCATCTAACAGTTCAGGACCAGAAAGGACTTTCAAAATAAAAGTATACTATGAAGAGAACGGGTTAATAACGGGGTTAGACTTTACCGTGTTTGAAGACATAGGTGCTAGCTTGTATAACGGACAAGCTTTCAAGCCTTCTGGTATTTTAGCTGGGCCTTACAAAATAAGAAACATCAGATACAGTGCTAAACTTATAGCAACTAACAAAAATCCGCCAGGAGCATTTAGAGGAGCTGGCACCCCACCCCACACTTGGGCTTTAGAAAGGATAATGGACACATTAGCGGAAGAGCTTGGAATAAGCAAGAGCGACATCAGAAAGAAGAACTTCATCGACAGTTTCCCATATGAGGCTCCTTACACCCTATATGACTCAGGAGATCCGAATAGACTGTTATCTTTAGCCCTCGAAAGAACTGACTTATGGAACTTAAGAGAGAAGGGTTACGGTATTGGGTTGGCTTGTTCTACCGATCCTAGCACTCCATCAGGAACAGAAGGTGTTAAGATGGAGGTCAGAAACGGTAAAGTAGTCGTAAAAGTCGGTTACAGTCCGGAAGGACAAGGGAACGAACATACGGCTGTAAAGCTAGTCTCACAGTTTTTAGGTATACCAGCAGAACTAGTTACCGTAGAAACGATTGACAGCGACTCCTCTCCCCCTTCATTTGGCCCCGGAGGAAGCAGGATGGCAGTCTTTATGGCTGGTGCAATAAAGGGCGCTGTTGAGGAGCTGGTAAAGGTGATTTCCCAAAGGATAAGGAAGGAGTACGGAGAGGAAGTCGAGTTCTCAAATGGTTACTTCATCACTAAAAACGGAGATAGGCTACACATTTCCAAGTTTGATGGAACAGAGGTAACGTACACATTTAACCACCAAGGGAAGTACAGATTTACAGCTTATCCGTTCGCATGTGATATAGCAGTTGTTAAAGTGGATAGGGAAACTGGGCTAATTAAACCAGTAAAATTGATAGTATATATAGACCCGGGTACCCCTATTGACGAAGAGTTAGTTAAAGAGCAAGTAATAGGAGGTTCGGCTATTGGGGTTTCGCTTGCGTTATATGAGGCATACAAGTACGGGAAACAAGGTGAATTACTCACTACTTCATTAATAGATTACGGACTTCCGTCAGCGTTAGATTTGCCAGAATTTGAGATTAATATAGTTCCAACACCATCACCTTATACTCCGTTAGGTGCAAAAGGTATAGGAGAGATCCCAGTGGGAGTAGCAGCTGCTGCAATTACGAGTGCAGTTGAAGACCTAACAAGTAAGAAAATAAGAAGTGTACCTATTGACAAGGAAATACTATATACCGGGTAATTTGTAAATGATACCGTTTATTATAGACTCTGCGTCAAGTTTTTTATCGACCTTATAATCGTAGAATAGTTCAGCCTTACTCTGAGGATCGATTGTATTCCCGTTAATCACTTCTTCCTTACTTGCCTTCCCTGATATGATCTCGTATTCTAGGTTTTCTCCATTACGTGTAATTTTCACTCTATTAATCCACGGATATACGTTGTTTGCAATTACTGCTGCGAGAAGATATGTATCTAAGGTTGGGGCTAGATTGACAATCACTTGCTCCTTAGACTGAAGAACTTCAGAAGTGTTACGAAAATCGGTAAATATGTTTCTCTTCCTTTCATAGTTAATCACTACTCCATTTTCGAATTCAACTATTGTGTCGTCCTCATTCTGAGTGTTTATTTTCTGTTCAAGTTCACTAAAGGTAGTATGGGGCATAAAGGTGAATCTAACTTTACCTCTGAGGATTATAGCTCTAGGTGGAACCCAATTATTTCTCACAATTGTGACTTCCACATTATCTATTGGAACTGCATAATAAATATATTGAATATATTTTTTGTTTATTATTTTATCTTTTACACTTGTTAGCTTTTGTTCGTCTTCAACTAGAATTTTAACTGCTTCTTGAATAAACTTTTCTCTATTGAATTTATTTTCCTGAAATAATTTACCGAGTTTATTATCTAATTTTTTGATTAAATTTCGTAACAATCTATCCTCAAGATAAAATGTAATAATTGGCTGTAAATCTAATTTATTTGAAAATTCAATAGTTTTCTCAACTAAATTTTTAATTTCATTTTTTGAGCTTAAAACACTTAATGATTTCACACCAAACTCTCATAGCGGAAAAATATATTATTTCTGTATCTGAAACACTATGAAACAGTTTTTAACCTATGACATCCTAATAAGGGTGAAACACGAAGTATGTTATGACCAAAAATGAAACCACTACTCCTCTTACTACTAATAGTGACAAGTGCCGCAGCGACTGGTGTAATGCTAGCTGGAATGCATGGCTACGGACCGCTATCATATATATCATATAACGTAATACAAACTAATAATAATAGTAATAATAATACTGAAATAATTCCTGCATACATAAATCTAGGCAATATAACAGCTGGTGAAACGGGAACAGTATCTGCAAACGCTACTCTTGTAATTTCATCTAATGGAACTTATGAAATAGAGCTATTACACACAGAAAAACTGTCTAAAGTGTTCTCCTCGTTCAATGTCACGATAAACATCGGAAACACTACATTAACTTTAACTTTACATCATGACGATCAGGAACTCAACTTAACAGCCGGTAAGTATAATGTAATAATAACGATACATTACAAAGTGGCTGATAACCCACACGGAGACTTGCGTGTAAATAACGAGCCTCTACTATTAATTCATCCTCATGGAGACCACGACCATGGACACGACCATTCACAGGATAATTCGCCATCAACTGATAATTCGCCAGACACATTCACTGAAGATAGTTGAAAATTCAATTAAATCCTAAATAGTTTTTATTTTTTAATGATTATATCTCTAGAGAATTCAAATTTCGTTTATTTCAAAATTAGAGTACTCCTTTAGTCTGTTTACTCTTAAATCCATATAATGAAGCGGGTTTATGTCAACTAACAGGAAGTTTTCAGAAGACCCCATTTCTGCAACTTTTTCAGCGTATACATATTTACCTCTTTTCACGGGAACATATACCACACTTTCGCCTGGGTATTCTGGTAACTGTAAAGCGTTAGCGTTGACAATTGCTAATCTATTTTCGAGTACTCTAACTCTAAGATAATCCCTCCAAAGTTCCAACCCATCCTGAGGAATCTTCGATGGAACTAGCACTACTTCGACGCCCTTTACGAACATCTGCCTTATTACTTCAGGAAAGTCAACGTCGTAGCATATGACTATACCTATTTTTACACCTCTATATGTAAATATAATCGTCGAAGACCCGGGAAAAAGTCTGTTTTTTTCGTCTTCATAAAGATGTATCTTTTTAGCTATTCCTTTTACTTCACCGTTAGGGTCTATGACAGGTGAAATAATTGAGACACCGTCTTCTACGGCTCCAGGTATCACATAAGACGTGTACTTTTTAGCAAGTCGTTGGAAATCCACTAAAGGTACATCGTCTAAGTGCTTAGTCCATTTCTCAGGCAACAACACTATTTCTGCTCCCGCCTTCAGTGCTTCCTCAGTAAGTTGTACTGCTGAGAAAGTACTAGTAGGCTGAACTATTGCAAATTTCAACTCTCCTCTGCCTTTGGTTTCCTTCTAGTGGTCTCCATTTTTCTTAATTCCTTCTGAACTCTTTCTTCTAACCTTTCAACTGCTTTTCTTACGGCAGTTACCGGATCCCAATCACTGTCCTTAGTTACGAAGTCGCCTACTTTTGTTACAGCTCTAGCTGTTACTTGATATAGCTTCTTACCTTCACTCTTGGACTCCTCTTTAAACGTCACTTTAAAGTTTATAATGTCCGTGAGTTTCTCTAATCTCGAAAGGTACCTCTCTAATATACCATCTATGAGAGCTTTCATATTCCCTTGTTTTAATTCACTTGTCAATCTTGCCTCAATAGGTATCTCCATCTGATACTTTTTAGCGATGATGGCTATTGCGTCAATACCACTAAACATACCTACTAAATATTCCCCTTCTAGAACCGGCATTCCAGATATCTTCTTAGACAACATTGTCTCTATAGCCTTTTCTACAATATCGTCACCTTTTGCGGTTATAACTGGGTAATTCATTATCTCCTTTACGGGTAATGCCATCAACCTCTCTTCCTCTGTGAGGATTGAGGATTTTTTCTTACCCCCACTACTGTAAAGCCTATCTACAATATCCTTAGCGGAAATGATTCCAGAAACTTTCTTTTCTTCCACTACTGGTAACTTAGTCACGTTGTTATTACTCATAAGCCATCTAGCTCTTGCTACCGAATCTTCAGCATTAACAGTTATAACTGGTGAGTTCATGTATTCTCTAACCTTTGCTTTCGCAAAGTCACCACTACCTAAGAAATATGAGAGTAATCTCTCCCTAGTGATTATACCCACTAATCTTTTCTTATCATCAACAACTGGAATAGCCCTAGCCTTAGCCGTGTAGAACTTAGCCACTACTTTCTGAATATCGTCTTTTTCGCTTACCGAAAGTAAAGGACTCATAAGGTTTATTACTTTAGACTCGGGACTGATCCTTTTTCTTAGGAGATCATTATAACTTAAAATCCCCACGACTTCTTTCTCTCTAATTACGGGTACTACCCACTGATTATTTTCCCTCATCTTACTTACTATTTCCCTTATCCTATCGTTGTAAGTTGCTACTACCTTCGGTTCCTCGATTAATTCTTTTATACTCATCATGGAAAAATCCAGTTCTACACTTATATAGTTTTTCAACGTAGATAATTGTAATGCACAAGACGGCATTCGTATGGGATGATCGTTATTTGGACTATTCTTTCCCTGGGATTCATCCTTTCAAATCACTCCGTGAATCAATGACGAAAAAAATACTTGAAGAAAGAGGTGCATTTCACTATATAGATCTCGTAAAACCGGACATTATACCCGAGGAATTGTTGTACAAAGTTCACTCAAAGGAATATGTTGAGTTTGTGAAGAAAAAGAGTGAAGAAGGAAGAGGATATTTAGATGACGGTGATACACCGGCATTTAAAGGTATATTTGAATCCGCTTTGGTTAGGGTTAGTGGTACTGTGACCGCCGTAAAATTACTTGATAGATATGATCACACGATAAATATAGGCGGAGGATTCCACCACGCGAAATACACTTCAGCTTCCGGATTTTGTGTATTTAATGATGTAGCCTTAGGGATAAAAATAGCCGAGGAAAAATTCAACAGAATAGCTCTAGTAGATATAGACGGTCATCATGGTGATGGGACACAGATACTTCTTGCAAATGATCCTAAAGTCCTTAAAATATCCCTTCACATGTACCATAAGGGCTTCTTCCCCGGTTCTGGAGACGTTGACGAAATAGGAGAAGGAGATGCAAAAGGGTTGACTATGAATATTCCTCTACCACCCGGGACTGCAGACGATATGTATTTATATGCATTCAACCAAGTTGTGGTACCTAAGCTAAATGGGTATAAACCGGATCTAATTGTAATCCTGAACGGGGGAGACTCGCACTTTACTGATCCTTTAGTTGAGTTAAAACTATCTAACAAAGGTTATTTAGACTTGATTAGAACTCTCCACAAGCTTGCTCATGATTATGATGCTAAGATTGTTATGACCGGAGGTGGAGGTTATAATTACGAGTCAACGGCAAAAATATGGGCATTATCTACAGCGGAGTTAGCAAATTTAGACTTCACGGAGTTCTTGGAACTTGAGGATTGTTGTTACTTAGCCTCATCAGAATTCGTGAAGAAAAGAGTAGAGGAGATAGTAGAAAAAATAAAGAAAATTCATGGATTATGATACTAGTATAAGTGACGAAGCCTTTCTAACTTTCTCTTTAGCCTCCTCTACATCCTTACCAGTAGCTAGGACAACGCCCATTCTCCTCTTATAGTAAGTAGAGGGTTTTCCGAAGAGTCTTATTTGAACACCAGGAATTTCTAGAGCTTTCTCCACATTAATGAATTTAGGGTCCCACTTTTCATTATTAGCCAAAATAACGTGAGCTGCTGCAGGTGTTACTAACTTGACCTCTGGAGTTGGAAGTCCTATTGCACTTCTCACGTGGATTTGAAACTCGTTAATATCTAGGCTTGCCATCGTCACTAGCCCAGTATCATGGGGTCTTGGAGATACTTCACTGAAGAGAACTCTATTACCGCTAATAAGTATCTCTACACCGAATATACCGAAACCGCCTAGCTCGTCAACAACTCTCATTGCATATTCTCTAGCTCTGGCTGCTACGTCCTCTGGAACAGTTGAGGGATGCCATGATTCAACGTAGTAATATACGTCTTTAGGTCTCTGATGTTCTATCGGAGGTAAAGTCTTCGTCTGAACTCCACCGTCAATCAATGGGTACCTATATGTAAGTACTGTAAGCTCTCTATCAATGTTTATGAACTCCTCGACTATAACTTTACTACTTTTTCCTCTGGCATGAGTTAATGCCTCCTTAAACTTTTCCTCGACTTCAGATTCACTATATATTACTTCATGACCATGCCCGCTTGAGCTCATCTCAGGTTTTATTATACATGGATAGCCTATGTCCTTACAGGCTTTTTTAACCTCCTCTGACGTCTCGGCAAAGGCATAAGCAGTAGTAGGCACTTTTACCTTCTCAGCAGCCAACATTCTAAGGTCTAGTCTGTTCATACAGATCTTCACGGCTCTAGCGTTAGGAATTACTCTAAAACCCTCTTGTTCTAGATCCAGCAATGCGTCAGTATTAATTGCCTCTATTTCAGTAATTATAGCGTCTGGATGTTCTTTTTTAATTATACTCCTTATTGCATTACCATCTAACATGTTCACTACATACTTTCTGTGAGCCACATGCATCGCAGGTGCCATATCATATCTGTCCACTACTACGGTCTCTAAACCCATCCTCTGGGCTTCTATCACCATTTCTTTACCCAGTTCTCCTCCGCCAAGCCAGAGGAGTTTTTTTGCACCTTCGAGAAGAGGCGTACCTATTTCCATACCCTCTCTTTACTTACTGAATTTAAAAATTCACCTATTAGCATAGGTAGATATTTACTTAACTAATTAAACCCCTTATATATCTCACTACCCTCTCATAGTCCTTTAAAAAGTAGTTAAAACAAACCCACCTTGAGGTCTTGCATTTGCCAGCCCAAGGGAAAACTATAACACCTTTCGAATATCTTCTCTCGTAGTCCCTAATTTGTTCTAACTCGTAAAGTCCCACCTTTGCTTCTACCACTACCTTATCTTCAACTAACATGTCCGGGGTATTATGGAATGTTAAACCCAGTTTGGGTAATGACATAATTCCCGAGTTTTTGTACCTCTTAACGTTAAAGTAAGAGGATAAGACGGAATATACATATTCCTCAAATACGTAACCGGCAAGTTGATTCAGTTTTAGTATTCTTATCTTAGGATCAGGAAAAGCTAAGGCATAATTTTCGTCAACATCGAATCCCGTAGCTTTCTCGAGTTCTTTTAATTTATTCAGGTGGGGTATTTCGTTTCCAAATAACTTGAACTTCACATCTTTTAGTTCTAAACCGCTATTACGATCGTAAACCTTGATAAGAAAGTTACTTACTATTACTATGACGTCTCCTTCTTGGGAAGGTAATAGGTAATCTCCAATCCTCTTATACAAAAAGACTTGCACAAGTAAGAATAGCTGAACTTATAATTTAATGTAACAGCTTTCATTATTGATGTTATTAACGATAAGAGACGTTGAATGGGGTATTGCATTAACAATATGGGTAGCTACTGTCACTCTTTACATATCAAAACTCATTAGCAAAATTACAACGACCTATGTTGCTAGAAAAGTAATACACATGTTAGGAGGAGGTGTTGTAGCCGTACTTGCACCTTTTGTTTTCACCTCTCCACTTGTCCCTATTATAGCATCTTACGTTCTGATGGCATACTTAATATTTCACAGAGCGAAGAAAAACTACCTTAACTGGTTTCAGGATGAAGGAAATAGAGGCGAAGTTTACTATACTCTCTCTTTCGGAACATTACTCTTGATTATGGAATTTCTCGATCACGATTACTGGTTAACTAAAGACGTATTCATTCCCTTGTTACCAATTTATTACATGTCTTTCGGAGACGGTGTAACTGGAATTATCCGCAATTACGTGTACAAGAGGAGAGTGAAGGGACTTTGGGGAAGTGTAGGAATGGCTATCGTGTGTGTTCCTCTGGGTTATTACTTTTTCGGTATATACGGTGCAATATCTGGAGTAATAGCTACGCTAGTTGAGATCGCGCCTTTTTTGGACGATAACATAGGAGTGCCTTTTATATCCTTTGCCTTCTTATACTTGGCTATAAAAGTGTTTTAACGTGGAGAAATTCTTTATATCAATCACTTTTACGTCTAATGATTTAGTGTTTATAGTTATTATACCGTTAATCTTACTCGTCTTAACGTCGTCAAGAGTTACATCAGGAGATTTACTGTATTTCCTTATTAAGAACATTACTTTCCTGATATCGTCCTCCTTCCTTTCTTCTGGAGGGATTAATAGTGGCTCTGGAATTGGGGGTATGTAAAAGGAAGGAACGGCTATATAAAACTCGTGACCAACATTGCTATACCTAGCTGTTTTCAATGCTAATCTACCCATAAGAAATTCCTCAGCTGAAATAGCGTTGGTGGGAGGTACGTAACCTGTTTCGACTTCAATTGAAATATCTATTCCCTTTATTGCATATATATCTACTATACCACCCGCTACTTCTACTTCCGCATAAACTTTAAACCCTTGATTTAAGAGGTGGGCGGCCAATATGATCTCTAAAACGGAGTGATTTATATTCAATACTCCAGTCCTATGAAGACCAATAATTTTCTTCACAATATCGTCAAGACCATAAAGAGTACCATACTTATCAATTACCTTCTTCTGAACTGAGGTAATATCCCTAACGTAATCCATTTTCATATCCAACCCTCTCTCAGTCAGGGAAGCGGTCTTCATCAGCTCTGTAAACCGTCACATCATCATTATTTAGAATCAAATTTATCACACTGGGTATATAAAGAGTTATTATGTTAAGCTGGATATTAGGCTCTCCTGCACCTCCTTGGCATTACCTAAGGGACATGTTTGAAGATTACAGAAACGTAGCCGTTTATCTAGATACCAAGGGAAAAGTAGAGTTAGTAAAAGTTAGTGATCTCGATGAGTTTCACACTCCTACTTCTGTATTAGTAAACGGGTACTATTTGTTGACGCTGAAGCCCTACTACATCAAAATGAAGAAATTTGTAGCTTTTCCTACAACGAGATTAAAAGTAGTTAAAGAACTCTTAAAAAACTACGGTTGGAGAGCTATGGAATTTTATTACGGGGAGCAGTTCTTAAACGCGTGGGTAGTATATGACTGTGAAGGCTGTGAAGAAAGACAAAGGCTCCATTTAGAAGTAAACGAAGAAGAACTAAAGGATGAGGAGTTGATAAAAAAACACCTTGACATATATAGAAGTTAGAATTCATGAGGCTCTTTACTTATCTTAAATTCTGTTACTCCGTTAAATCTGGACGCGGAATAATCCTTGTCTTCCTCCCCCTGTATAATGAAACGGAAGAGGAGCCTCGCCAGCCCTGGACCTACCTCTGCTCCGTATCCGTTAAGGCCCCCTATGTAATATATCTTATCGGTGAGTTGACCGTAAACTGGTCTCATATCTGGAGTTCCCTCACAGTAACCTTCCCCTTTATAGAACGGTACAAGGGGTCCTAACCTTTTACCCGCAGCTTCTACGGCCCTTTTGTCACCAGCTTGTGGTGTAAATGGAGAACACTCAATGGTATCGCCGTCTCCTATTATGGTAAGGAAAGAACCAATTCCTAGTACCGGTCTCGAATAAAACCCGAGTTCGTAGTCGTATATGAATACTTTATCTAACTCTCTTTTTGGAGTAAGAACAGCCCAAGCCCAACAATAGTAGCTCTTAAGAGGAAGTTTAAAACTTGTAGATACCGAGTTCCATGCACCAGAAGATAATATTATGATGTCAAATTTCCCACTAACCTCTTTCTCTTTGTTAACGAAAATCCTACCCTTAGCGTCCACATATGCATTACCATAAGAATAAGGGACAGAGTCTACGAAGTTTTTGACACCAACAAGTCTGTCAGTCTTCTTACCCTCTATGGCTGAGGTATTCAACCAGTCCACGTATAATTCTCTAACTTCAAAGCCCCTCGTTAACCAATCGTCGAATACCTCTGAAGGTATTTTCCCTATAGTATAAGAGGGATACGAAAACAAAGGTACGTTATGAGATCGATAGAAATCCAGTGAATCTAAAGCTAAATCTATGTCCTTCCCACGAAGTAATAAAGAATGAATCAGGGTAGGATAAAATTTCCTAAAGCCCGACTCTATTACGTAGACTTGGTGTCCTTTTTCCCTGAATAGATAATATAATGTGCTACCAGTTATTCCTCTTCCTATGATTAATATTTTCACAAGATTTAAAGACTGGACGAACTCCTTTAAAGCTGATGATTACTGAGGGATATTTTCTCGTTTATGACAACGTGATTTGGGCAGTTAAAGGCTGTTTTCACCCTGATGGTTATGCTGTAGCTATTCCTCGATTGTATAAGGGTAGAAAAATCAAGAAGTTAAACGAAGCGTTAGTCATCGTTAAGCAGAAATTTCAGCATCTCTTAAAATACCTAGATGAGATCGGTTTCGAAGTTCCTCTAGTTCCCTTAGAAGAAAGTGTTATCCTCGATCCCTTCGATCCAAAGAAAGAAAGACCCGAAATCATTAAAAGATTTCTTAGCTATTTCGACGGATCAGTAGGAATAACAGGTAGCTTACTCTACGCTAATAAGTACAATGATATGGATTTTCTCTCATTCAATCCGGATCATTATTACACCCTACTGGAACTAAGAAGAAGAGGAGTTACGATCCCACTAAATGCTTTAAATGAAGAGGAAGTTGAAGTGCTTAGTAAAAGGGATTTTGAAACCCTAAAAAGAGATAGAGTACTTGAGGGAATATTTAATGACACACCTTACACTTTCAAGATTGTAAAATGTGTAGACTTTGGATTGGTAATAAGACAGAGAGAATTCAGGGGAATAATAGAGATCATTAAGGCGAAAAAATCTTATACTCTCCCTGTCATTTATGAAACGACACAAGGTCTAACTCTGACCTCTTTTAGGACTAGATTCACCGAAATTAAAGAAGGCACAAGACTGTATGTAGACGGAATATTACTCGAAAGAAATAAATTCCTCGACCTTGACTTAGACTTAGCCAAGGAGGTTAGGATTATATGACTCATGCTCACGAAAAACACAGAGAACATGCCCCTAAACAGATAAACTTTTACATAATAACGGTAAGCACGTCAAGATACGAGAAACTATCTAAAAAAGAACCCGTTGTTGATGAGTCTGGTGATGTTATAAAACAATTAGTTATTGAAGCCGGCTACACAGTCGTAGGCTACTCCTTAGTCCCTGACGACAAGGTTAAGATACTTAGAGCATTTGCGGAAGCACTAGACGATCCAAGGGTGGACGTAATAATCTCCACTGGAGGGACTGGATATGCACCTTCAGACCAGACTGTAGAGACCATAAGACCTATTTTTGATAAAGAGATCGAAGGTTTTTCTGACGTATTTAGAAATATCAGTTTTGATGACCCTAAGGTGAGGGCTGCAGCGTATTTAACCAAAGCAAGCGCAGGGATAATTGGGAAAAAAGTCGTCTACTTATTACCAGGGTCTCCAGACGCTGTTAGGTTAGCAACAAAAGAATTGATTTTGCCAGAAGTAGGACATTTACTTTATTTAGTTAGAGCCTAAAATTTTGTTTACCTCTTTAATAACAACTTCTTTATCCTTCTCATCTATTTCGGCAAATTTGTCCATAAAGAAGTAAAGGAACAATAACTCTTCTTTGGTTAACCGATTGAGCTGAGTTGAGATTATCTTGTCAGCAACTTTTTTGAAAAGCTCCTCAGCTATATCCTCGTACCACTTTGAGTCATCCATTAACAAATCACCGTCCTCTACTCCTTGGTGGAGTTTTGATATTATGTTCTTTAACGCCTCTAAGTTTAGAGTGGGAAAGACTGTGTCTAGTGGGGTCTTTATATTAAGTTTCCTAGCAGTTATGGGGCATAACGTATATTTAACTGGTAACTTACTTTCAACAGTTTTACCGGATATTTCCTCTAAGAAAGCCAGACTGCATTTGTTTAATTCTTTCTTTTTTGTCTTTATTCCAAGCATACATGGGATATGAAGATTTTCCCCCTCTATATCTGTATCTGGTAATATCAATTCTTCAACGAGGATAATATCGATTATTTTAAATCTCTTTATAGGTTGTAAATAGTGGTATTCTTCTGGAGTTATAGTCAATATTTCATTTACTCCCTCTAATTTCTTAGATATATTCTCCCAATCAACCTTATCAAGCAACAAGTCTAAGACGTTAATATCCAGTTTTATTAGACCAACTTTTTTCCCCTTAGAGTGAAGATAAAGCAAAGCCCTGATTGCTCTATCTTCAAAGCCCTTACTTATAGGAGTAAGTACTATTACCGAAGTAGCAGGTAGTTCCCTCACTTCTGGTAATGAAGTGTCTATTTTATTATACCTTGCATACTTCCTTAAGTCAGAAAGTATATCAAGCTTAGAGGGACATACATCAACACACTTTCCGCACATATGACAGTTTATTAATCCTTCCGCAAATCCTAATGGTTGTAGCACGTAAAGCCCTAATGGAGTATAAATTGGAGAGCCCATCATTTCCCCGTAAGGACATACATCAACGCATCTGCCGCAAAGTACACACCCGTTTAAATTGTTCTGTGCATCCGAGTCCGAATAAGATGTTAATGGGATTGTGTCAATGAATTTTAACGGAGTATTGGAGTAAATGACAAAGTAGACTTTTGTTCCCCTGAACCGAAGTATTGTTCTCTCGCTTCGTTTCAAGTTTTCCTTTATCTGAAAAATACCGTTAAGGTCAGTAGTACCGTAATATCTATACTTATGTCTGGGAGACAAATCTTCATACACCGGATCTACTTTCTGTAAGTCAGAAACGTACTTTAACAAGAGTTGCTCTCTAGTGGACGGATAAGCGACGATTAACTTAGCTACTCCCCCTTGAATGTTAATTGTAATATCTCTAAACGCTGGAAAACCGGAGGAAAACCAACTCTTTAATTTGTATAATATTGCGTCTATGTCATCTGTAGTATAACCTTTGTTAATTAATTGTTTTAGCTCTTTCTTAATGTATACAGCGTATATTATACCTCCATTATATTTCCCTGTATATTTAATTCCGTTAAGATACCCTTCGACCTCTACACGATCTTTAATCAGTCCAAATTCATTAAATCCGAACCCAGCATCACCAAAGAATACACTACCGCCTACTGAGAAATCAAGATTACCGAATAGTTCAGGGCGATACCTAATTACATCCCTCCAAGGAGTACCAGCTAATACTCTTAGTCTATCACCTAAATCCTCAACGCCCTTCAGTCCGGTCATATCTAGTACTTCATTACCCTCTATACCTCTAGAAAACTCATATCTAGGGACACCTCTTAATTTAGATAAATCGGAATAAGGATCAACTCTAATAATCTTTGGTAAAGATGAACTTCTTCTTGTTAATGATAACTGTGAATATAGTAAAGGCTCGTCCATCAACGTATATATGTGATGAAAGTATAAATTTTTTCTTTTTAGAATTCAATTTAGAATTGAATATATCAAATCATATTCTGATATTAAGCATACAACGAGAACTTTAATCTACTAATAAAAAATCTAGATGATCGTTACAATTCTAGCTTAAACATTGTTAACTACCGCAATAACAATGAAAGATAATATATTTTTAATACTTGGAGCAACCATGTTATTGAATGTTAATGAAAATAAAGTTTTTATTAACAATACCTATTCTAAGGGTATATGGCTACAAGTACATATAAGGTTATTCATCCCGATGCTAGAGTTGCAGATTTGTTAGGTTTGCTTACTACTTTACATAATACCTTTAATGATAAAGTGGATATATACATACTTGAGAAAGAGTTAGAAGTAGATATGGACGAACTAATGCCGATCCTTTATGCTGCAAATACGATGGGCTTTATAAATTTAGCTGAAGGTGATGTAATAATTACAGATAAAGGACTGGATTTTCTTAAGGCAAATCTCAAGAAGAGAAAGGAGTTGCTGAGAGAGTCAATAGATAGGCTAGAGCCTTTTTCGACGGCTAAGGAACTTAGATCTTTCACTGTAAAAGAGTTGCTAGAAAAACTTGAGGATAAGGGGATCACAATTTATAGCAGCCCTACTGGATACAATGATTTAGAGATCATTTTAGTTGAGTGGGGTATATACTCAGGATTTCTAGCAAGAGAAGGAGATCACTACATAGTTAAGGTATAAATTACATTACGATTTTTCGTAATCCAAGAAGGGTTTAAAGATTTTTTAACAAACAAATTAAACATGGAAGAGCCGGTAATACACTATACTAACGAGGCAGACACTTTTAGGACTAGAGTTTTCGGAATCCAAGACGGGCTTATAGGTGTTGGTTCAATTGCTATAGGTGCTGCAGGTTATTCTCAAGACCCGTTACTAGTCCTTGTTACGGGGTTAATTGCATCTATAGGTCAAGCTTTTTCCATGGGTATAGGAGAATACATCTCTACGAGAGTCAGGATGCAAATCATAGAAAATGAAATTAAAAAAGAAAGCTTTGAAATAGAACATTACCCTGAAAAAGAGAAGGAGGAATTGAAGCAATTTTACATCCAAAAAGGTCTGCCAGAAGAGGAAGCTGAAGAAATCTCAAATAGATTAATGAAAAACAAGAACATAGTACTAAACGAAATGTTAATCCATGAGCTTAGACTGTTCCCAGAAGGATACGAGAGTCCAGTGAAATTAGGACTATTAATGTCTCTATATTTGGTAATAGGCTCAATAATCCCACTATTTCCTTTTATTCTGTCACTATTCTTCAAGATTCCCTTCATCTATGACGTAGTCAGTTCTGTAGTGTTAATAGCAATAACCTTGGGCATTTTCGGTTCTATGTCTTCAAAATATACTGGACTCAGTAAATATAGGGGAGCTTTTGAGCAAATAGCAACGGGTATGTTAGCTATGGCGGGAAGCTACGTAGGCGGACTAATACTAGCTCACATCTTACCTCTCACGAATCTCCCGCTGTAAGAAGCTTTGCTAGATTTCTAGGTATTTTAGCCGGTCTGTTATCTTTTTGGAAAAGCTCTTTTCTCCTAGCCTCCAAGATCATAGGCTCTATTGACAAGTACTCTGCAGCAGTGATTACCCTACATCCTACTGACTTAGCTACTTCCTTCACTGGTTTAAGTATGTTTTCGTAATTAAGATCACGTAAAACATGGTGATCAATAATAGCATATTGAAGACCGTTTTTTACTATATTTTCTAGATTCTTTATTTCAATGTCTAATTCTTCTTGGGATAATGCTCTACCTAATAAATAGCTTAATGGTCCATCTATAATTAGAAAGTTAGGCTTAACCTCGTTGATAAATCTCACATGTCCTTCCTTTGGTGCACCCTCAATGTCAGAGGTGAAGAGAACTGTTCCGTCCTTATCATTAATTGCAACCTGAACTACATAGCCAAGTCTTTCATCAGCACCATGAGGAACAGCAGGAGAAAACTTTATCATCGTAGAGCCGAACCTTATCTCTTTCCCATCCGCACTCTCAACTACCTTAGGTCTATCTTTAATAGATTTTAGAAATCTAGGAGCTCTTCTGAACTTTTGGCTAGGGTTTATGTTATTCTGAGGGTCTTTGATAAAAAGTACTTTTTTGTCGTAAATATCAATAGGAATTACGTACCCTGGATCATGATGATCATAATGGTAATGAGTAACAATGATTACATCAACGTCTTTAGAAACCTCAAAGATTTTTTTAGCTAGCTCGCCTAGTCTGTCAACTTCTAATTGATGAGGGGGTAAATTATACCTCCTCGGAGCAAGTGAGACAGCAGGATCTACCAGAATTCTTACGTCTTTAGTCTCTATAAGTGTAGCTTGAGATCTTACCCCTAAGCTTTCAAAGGCTAGCGGTTTAACTTCCATAACTTTACTCTTCTCTCAAGGATTAAAATCTCATTGTGGTTATGTCCATTATTGCTTCCCTTAAGGATCTTTTCATCTCTTGTATATCTCTGTACGCCATTCTGAGCCCGTAGTTAGTGCGTCTTTCCATTAACTTACCTATTCCGTAGATTGCAAATCCAGAGATAGTAGTTATGTGAAAAGGATCGTCAAGTCCGAAGGCGATAAATTTCCCTACAGCTTGGACTGTTCCTCCTTTTACTTCATAATCTCCTAATATCTCTTTAAACGTGTTTTTCATACTTATGATCTGTGTGGGGAAACGATTTAAAGGAGAACGCATTGTATCAAGGTATTTTAACGTAATAAGACCCATGTGTATTACCTTACAAAAGAATTTTAAACAAGATAAGACAGTGTTTAATTAATGCTAGATGATATCATTGCCATATTCAGTATCTTAGTCTCAGGCTGGAGTGTTTATAATTCACTTTTAGCGATGTATGGTTTCACATGGTCTCCTACAAAACACACGAACTATTCTGGCAAGACATTTTCTATTATTATACCCGCTAAAAACGAGGAAAAAGTGTTACCGCGACTTCTAGATAGGTTGATAAACCAAGAGTACGATAAGTCCAAATACGAAATAATAGTAGTTGAGGACGGTTCTACTGACAAAACGTATGAAGTATGTAAACAATACGAAGAAACTTACAGTAGAGATTTCATAAAATGTCTTAAGTTAGATCAGCCTAAAGTACCTAACGGGAAAAGTAGGGCATTGAATTATGCATTAAAAATAGCCAATAATGAAATTATAGGAATTTTTGATGCCGATACAGTTCCGAAATTAGATGTCTTAAACCAAGCATCTTCTTGGTTTGATAAGAATGAGGTGGTTGCTGTACAAGGGAAACTAATACCGATTAACGTAACGGAAAATATTGTGACAAGGTTTGCGAGTATTGAAGAACTCTTCCACGAATACTCTATTGCCGGTAGGGCACGCTTGGGCTTATTTGTGCCCCTTGAAGGGACTTGTACTTTCATAAGGAAAGAAACGCTGGAGAAAATAGGAGGGTGGAATGAGTTCACCTTAACCGAGGACCTCGACTTAAGTATATCCTTAATCTCTCAAGGTTTTCAAATAAAATATGACCCTATGATAATAGCCTGGCGAGAAGTACCATCCAGCCTAAGATGGTTGGTCAAACAAAGGTTAAGATGGTATAGGGGACATTTCGAAGTAACGATAAGATTGCCCCAAGGCAAAAAACTAGACCTTAAAATAATAGACGGATTCTTACTTATAGGTACGCCTTTATTAATGGTATTGAATTTAGTTAATTATTCATTAGTGTTAATCTACTCCACATCTCTGTTTGTTATAGCTGCATCCTTCGTTTCAGCAGCCTCGTTTATCTCCTTCATAGTAACCGTCACTATTTCAAGAAAACATCTTATTGAATCCTATTACTCAATATTATCACTCATTTACATGAATTTCGTTGTTCTCTTAAATTTAACAGCACTATTTATGGAAATCGTCAGAGCACCTAAGGTCTGGATAAAGACGGAGAGGAGTGGAAAAATAACATCGGAGGTCTAGAGATGATAATAGATGAGTTAGTTAATTCAAAAATCATTGACACATTATCACATAAGCGTGAGGATAAAGTATTATACGTCACAGATCTAGTTAGATGTGCTCTTAAGATAAAATACGAAGAAAAATATAAGGAACTTTCCATAGCAGAGTCGATTAAACCGTCTGCAATTCTCGGGGATTTAGTCCACGAAGGGCTGGAGAAATTCCTAGCTGAGAAATTTAATGCAAAGTTGGAAGTAGAAAGTGAGAAGCAAGTTACATTAGCTCAAGACGTGTACAAAATAAAAGGCAGAGCAGACGCGATCATTGAGGGAGAAAAGAAAATAGTTATAGAAATTAAAACAGCTAGAGCTGATAAAGGCTTACCGTTAGAACATCATAAACAGCAGTTGAGGTTATACTTGTGGCTTTTCGACGCCAATGAAGGGATCTTAGTCTACATTACCCCGGATAGAGTAACGGAATACAGTATCCGTAATAAGGCTGAGGACGACGAAGTGATAAGACTTGTAGAGGAGACAATCAAATTGCTGAAAACCCCCCGATATAACTGGGAATGCAGTTATTGCATCTTTAACGTAATATGCCCAGAGTCTAGGAAAAACAAGTGAAAACGTCTGTTATTATTTTATATTTTGATTGCCAGAGTTTTTACATAGTATGGAAACCAGAAAAAGACCTACCGTAATGACTATAGCTGGAAGCGATTCTGGTGGAGGGGCTGGGTTACAAGCAGATCTAAAAACCTTCACTTCTTTAGGAGTTTTCGGAACTACAATTATTACTGGACTGACAGCTCAAAACACTCAAGGAGTCTATAAAGTCTTAGAGGTACCTTTAGATTTCATAGAAGCACAGTTTGACGTAGTAATGAAAGATCTTTCACCTCAATTTGCCAAGACAGGTATGCTAGCTAACTCATCAATAGTTAAACTAGTAGAGAAAAAAATCTTGGAGTATTCAATAAAACTAGTTTTAGACCCAGTGATGGTAGCCAAGAGCGGAGATCAACTCGTAACTGAGGACACCGTTGAGGCTTTGAAAAGCCTTATGAAACATTCCCTTATTACGACACCTAACAAGTTTGAAGCCGAGAAGCTCACGTCCCAGAAGATAAATAGTATGGAAGATTTGATGAAAGCAGCGAAAAAAATCTATGAGGAACAAGGCGTGAACGTTGTTGTTAAAGGAGGATCTACTTTAGGGGGAATTGATGCTGCTATAATTAACGGAAACGTAATAACCCTAAGGGGAGAAGAGGTAAATACTACTAACACACATGGAAGCGGAGACGTGTTCTCAGCCGCAATTACAGCCTATCTGGCTAAAGGAGAGACCTTAGAGAACGCCGTGAGGCTAGCTAAAAATTATGTTAATGAAAGCATAAAGTTCTCCCTATCCCTAGGAAAAGGGCACGGTCCGGTAGATCCCTTCGCCCCTATAGAAAGAATAGTAGAGAGAGAACAAGCAAGAAGTACTATTGAGAAAATACTATGGAACATTGAAAAGGAACCAGAGTTAATTACTACTTTATTAGATGAGGAGGATAAGTCGAATCTTGCAGTAGCAACAAGTTACGGAGATATTGCGAGCCTTGCTGGAGGGATAATCAGATACCTTGATAAGCTAAAACTTGACGGACCGATATTAGTTAATATAAACAATAAAGTTACTGAAGTAGCTAGAAAGTATAACAAAAAGATAGTATTATCCTTAACAGTTACAGATCGACTATTGAAAAAAGCTGAAGAAGGAAAAATAATACCTACTACCAGTGGTAAGACCGGGGATGTGATAATTGAAGGTGGAAGAGCTTATCTGACAGCTTATAGTTGCGAGGAATTAATAGGCAAATTGAGGGCTTTGACAAAATGATAACTGTCGTTGGAAGTTATAACGTGGACTTCATCTTAAAGGTAGATAAATTCCCTGAAGAAGGAGAGACTGTCTTCGTCAAAGACATTTATATAAGCCACGGCGGTAAGGGATCTAACCAAGCTGTCTCGGCATCAAGATTAGGAGCTAAAGTTAAATTGATTGCGGCTGTAGGTAATGATGAGTACGGCAGAAGGGCAATAAGCTTTTGGGAAGACGAAAAGATAGACGTGGGATATGTTAAAATAAAGAATGCACCTACCGGCTCAGCATATATTATTGTAAACGAGAACGGTCAGAATATGATAGTGGTAAACAGAGGTGCGAATATCTTTCTTTTACCTGAAGACTTAAACAGTGAATTAAAAGGCGAAGTAATGCTAACGCAGTTAGAAATAAGGGAAGACACTGTGAAAAAGGCTTTGAGAGAGTTTAACGGATTGAGAATTTTAAATCCAGCTCCTGCGACTCTTAACGATATTTCAATCTTGGACTATGTAGACATCCTCACTCCCAATGAAGTGGAATTTAAAGAGTTGAGTGGTGCTGACGATCTAGATTACGGTATCGAAGTGTTGTTAAAAAAAGTAAAAAAGGCTGTAATAATAACATTAGGAGAAAAAGGTGCATTAATAGGGATGAGGAATAAGAGAATAAGAGTGGAAACAATGAAGGTTAACGCTATTGATACAACTGGTGCTGGTGATGTATTTAACGCGACGTTGGCTGTGTATTTAGAAAAAGGTTATGAAATTGAGAGGGCAGTAAGAATAGCTAACATAATTGCAGCGTATTCGACCACTAAGATTGGAGCTTTAGGTCCTAGGTTAGAGGAGGTGAAAAGTTTAATTGAGGAAGAAGCTTAGAATCAAGAAAACCGAAGAAAAAGAAGAAGGGCACAAGTGTATAGGTTTATGTTGTGATGATTTGGTAAGTATTGAAGAACGAGATGATGTGAAATGAAGATCATATTCTTAGGGACTGGTGCTGGAGCCACCTTCGGGAGCAAGAGAATGAAAGCGGGTATTTACGTAAAGGGAGAAAAAAATTCCGTAGTCTTAGACATGGGTACTGGAGCTAATTTTAAGTTAGAAGATATGGGATTACTGGACTTTTCGACATTATTCATTACACACTTACACATCGATCACTTTAACGGAATTTTCGACCATCTAGTCCAGAGAAAACTGAAGGGATTACAGACCTTGAGGATATATTCCCCTAAGGGGCTCACGGAAGTCCTTAACACGTATATAAAAAGCGGAAATAACATATACGCTGAAGTAATAGAATCTGATTTGCCTTCGGCGGAAGTAGGTGAACTTCAAGTTTACTCTATAAAAGGATGTCATAGCATATATGATGTAGCGTATGTAATTTCCGACGGTAAGAAGAAAATACTTTACACTGGAGACACAGCTGAACCTTGTGAAGACATTCTTAAAGAGTCCGAAAAAGTAGACTTAGTAATCCACGAGAGCAGTTGTATAGACGATTGTTCAAAATGGGGGCATACGTCCCTTAAACAACTCATGGAGCTTTTTCCGAGAGAGAAACTAATTCTCACTCACATTCCCGCTCAAATAGAAGATGAAATCAGAAAATTGGCTAAAGGATATAATATAGCTTTTGATGGTTTTATAATGGATGTGTAGATTACTGGCATTCGACGTAAAAGAGAAAGTCGAGCTAGAAGTGATTAAGGCCTTCGTAAATGCTGCTAAAAATGACATTTATTTTAAATATATCTCACATTCTCACGGTTGGGGAATATCGGCGATAATTGAAATAAACGGTAAACACAAGCTAGTCTATTATAAATCTCCGGAACCAATATACGAGGATGAGTTCTTTTACAATATTGTGAACTTACTAAAAGGTGATAGGGTTACCGGTATAATCCACGCTAGAAAGGCTGGGAAAGAATTCCTTATAGGGTTAAGGCATAACCACCCCTACCACATGAAAACTAAGACCCATGACCTTTACTTCGCTCATAACGGTTCAATAAACAGAAAGGCTTTTAGCCAGCCAGATCACCCTAGTACGGATAGCTATCTATTCTTTCTGGAGTTAGTAAAGGCCTTAGAGAGCTCTCAACAAGGGATAGAAATAGCTTACAAACAAGTAATAGATAATTTAAGTAAGTTCTCTTCAAGCTTAAATTCGGCTCTCCTTACTTTTAACGAAATAGAGGGACCGGTAGTCTACTTCGCTCACTACTATAATAAGGAGAGGATTAAAGAGATGGAAGAATATTATAAAGTGTACAAGTACGGAAATTACGTCTTCTCTTCTACGGTAGGATATTATCTTAATAGAGATGTCGAAAGTGTTGAATTGGGAAGAGTAATCAGATTGTTAAATGATTAAAGAATTTAAATAAACTAGATGAGAAATTTATTTTATGCCAAAAGAGGAGATAGTTGAAGCTAAAATTTTAGACTATGGTAAGCTAAAAACAATATATAGCTCAATCCAATTCGCCAGAGCTTATGCTAAAATAGTGAAAGACGGACCACCTCCTAGGGATATACCTAAGGAATTGTACTATCAAGCTCTACAGTCTAACGAAATAAGATATGGACCGCTGAAGGTGATAAACAACGGAAATTTAATCAAGATACCTGAAGTTAACGCTCTAGTTAAGTCCGATAGAGAAGGAATACCTCTCTACGCTATAGTGGATTTCACAGACGGAATCAAAGTATACCTTGCTTATGAAAAGCCAAAGACAGTCGTGGGTGTGGATATCGGTGTAAGACATTTGTTTACTATCGTGGCAATCAGGGGGACGACAGCTTGGAAAGTAAGGTACTGGGGTAATGAAGTCATAATAAACGAAATGATTAAAATTTTAGGAGATCCACAAGGTTTGCCAGAACTTAAAAACATAAGATCGAAAATAAAAGGAATCGTAGATGAGGCAGTAAAGTTTATAGATGAACTTGAGCCAAAAGTCGTGGCATTAGAAGACTTAAAACTATTTGAAGGTAAGGCAGGTCAAGCCCTAAGGGTAGTTGAGGAGATGTTGGAAGAAAGACTGTACAATGCCGGAATTAGGTATAGGAGGTTATCTCCGTTTAATACAAGCAAGATCTGCTCTAAGTGCGGATATAAGAAAGGAGAAATAATGGGGCCTTTATTTGTATGTCCTTCCTGTGGATTTAAGTCCGAAAGAGATTATAACGCAGCCTATAATCTAGCTCTTCAGTGCTACTACCAATGCTAGATCTTCCAGTACTCCCTTAAGATCCTTTTTTCTGTAGAGAGGAATTCCGCAAATTTACTTCTCGTTCTATCAGCACTTTTAGTACCCGCATAGTCCTTTTTCTCACCCTCTAACCCCTCTACAAAAGCCTTTATGCCCCTCTTCAAACCTACGCTATACCCACCCTCTAATACGGCGTAAAACTTGTTATTAAGTCCTAACAAGCCTAACGCATTATAAGTCCTCTCAGTAGCCCTAATACTAGCCAATCCGTCATCTTCGAAGGCGTCAAAACCGGCTGAAAATGCTATGAGTGTCGGTTTAAAGTCGTCTAATATTGATTGGATTATAGGGAATAAATCCTCATATAAATCATCCCCAGCCAGTGGTGGTAAAAGGAGATTAACCTTTGTACCTTTAGCTTCTCCCCCACCTATCATGTCAGGAAAACCGGTCCCAGGGTAAAGGGTATGAGGATCTTGATGAATATCTATGTGCACGACATCTGGGTTCTCCCAGAAGATTTCTTGTGTACCGTTGCCATAATGAACGTCAAAGTCTATGATAGCTACTCTTTTCAACTTCAATTTCAAGATGGGGTAAGCTATGTTGTTAAAGATACAAAAACCTAAAGTAGGTGCTCCTAAAGCTCTACCTGATTTACCCGCGTGATGACCCGGAGGGCGAACTAAAGCAAAACCGTTATTTTTATATGCTGTTAACGCTCCGCCTAACGCTAACAATGCAGAATTCCACGTGTGTTCGTTAGTATATGTATCGGCGTCTAACCATTCTCCTCTCTTGGAAGATAATTTTACTAGATTTACGTAGTTATCGTCATGAACGACTTTTGGCTCGTCCTCACCTACTTGATCTGGAGAGATAATAGGATTCTCTTTCAGGACTGACAACACAGTCTTTAATCTTTCGGGATTCTCAGCGTGACTAGAGGGATGTTGATGAAGAAGATATGTCTCGGAATAAACTAGTGGTATTTTCATTTACTTTAATACTTTCTCCCTGAGAATAAAAGTGTATGAATAGAGTGGCAAAAGTAAAGGAGTTAATGGTTAAAAACAACGTTGACTACATGTTGCTAGGTCCCGGAAGTAATATGTTCTATTTAAGTGGGTTCTCAGAAGAACAGATGGAAAGGCCTTTATTTCTTATCATTAGTCAATGGGACACTTACTTTTTAGCTCCGAAAATTTACGAGGAACAACTTGAAAAACTGAACTTTAACGTGGTTTCTTATAACGATGGAGAAAACCCCTACAAAAAGCTGAATATAGAGAGAGGTAAAAGTATAGCTATTGACGACACGCTATGGTCTGCCTTCACCATAGACATTTTAGATTCGTTTTCTCCTTCTCGCCTAATAAAGGCTAGTAATATAATGAGAGAGGTAAGAATAATTAAAGATGATGAGGAGATCGCCATTATGAAAGAGGGACTTAAGATCGCCGAAAAGTCCTTCCTTGAGACATTAGAAATAGCAAAAGAGGGAGTGACGGAGAGAGAAATCTCTACATACTTAGTACACAGGTTTATCGAAAACGGAGCTGACGGATATTCATTCGAACCTATCATAACTTCCGGGAGCAATACATCGATGCCCCACCTCCGTTCTACCAGTAAAAAAGTTAGAAACGGTGAGGTTATAATATTCGACTTTGGCGTGAAATACAAAGGATACTCAACAGATACTACGAGAGTCGCCTTTTTAGGAACTCCTACCGAGGAAGTAAAGAAGATTTATGAGGTAGTCAAGGAAGCTCAAGCGAAAGCTGAAGAATCCACAAGAGAAGGTATAAAAGCTTGCGAAGTTGACAAGATTGCTAGAGGAATAATATCTTACTACGGATATGGAGACAAATTTATTCATAGAACTGGCCACGGCATAGGAATAGACGTTCATGAAGAACCTTATATATCTCCCGACAACAAGAGAAACTTACAAAATAACATGACGTTCACTATCGAGCCTGGGATATACCTTCCTGGAAAGTTCGGCATAAGGATTGAAGATATGGTTTACATTAAAAACGGAAAGTCTGTAATCATGAATGAGCTCGAGAAAGAGATATTTAGGATCTAAGCGTATAACCATGCTTTTTTAAGTCTCTTTACACCTTCAACTATTTGTTCCTCTGTAGCTACAGATACGCTTAACCTAGCCATCGTCTCACCACCTCTTAAGAAGAAAGGCCTTGCCGGAACGAAGCTGAGCCCTAGTTTCACCGCTTCTAAAAACACTTTCCATGAGTCCTTCTTTAAGTCTAATAGTAGAAAGAACCCGCATTTTGGAGGGTTAAAGTCTTTAAAACCTTCGTTTTGAAGCGAATCTGTAAGGACACTCATCTTCTTTCTGTAATGCTCCGATAACGATTTCATCCTACTTGTCACGATACCTTTTCTTATAAGCCTAGCTACAACGTATTGATTTATCGTAGAAGTTGAGAAGTCCATTTGCTCCAGTAAAGCCAGTTTTTGTGATATATCCTCCCTAGCTATAACAAACCCTATCCTTAATCCAGGGGCTATTATTTTACTGAAAGAACTGATGTAAATAACCCTACCTTCTTTATCGAAATACTTGATAGGTTTTGGAGCACTTCCAGCTATAGGCTTATAAGGATCGTCCTCAAGGATATAAAAATCGTATTTACTTGCCAGCTCCACTAACTTTTTTCTTCTCTCCTCACATAAGTTAACTCCTGCAGGATTATGACAATTTGGTATAACATAAAGGAGCTTTATCTTCACTACCTTCAATAACATCTCGAGTTCATTGACATTAATTCCGTTTGAGTCTAAAGAAATTGGAACTACTACATTACTTCTCAGCTTAAGAGGAGTAAAGGTTTCGACAAAAGTAGGGTTTTCCACAGCTATTGTGTCGTTTTCGAGGAAGTACTTAGCTAATAACTCCATAGCATGTTGAGCTCCGCTCGTAACTACTATTTCGCTTTCTTTGGCTGATAAGTCGAGAGACGGTAATAAGATGTTTTTTATTTCCTTTATTAACTCCTCTTGACCACCAGCACCAGGGTAAAAGAGAACTTTACTTCCGTATTCATCAATTACTTCTTCATAAGCTTCCTTTATTTCCTTCAGAGGCATAACTCTTGGATCTGGCGTCCCACTAGCTAAGTTTATCTCAACCTTCTTAGCTGTTTGTGAGCCTAATTCTACTGGCGACAATTCTATTTCTTTTCCGATTCTAGAGACCATCTACCCCCCACCACTATTTCTGTACCCAAGCCTATTTTCTTAGCTTTTTCATATAATACTTTCATAACCGCTACGTCTTCCAGCCCTATCCCTAAGGATTTAAAAACTGTTATTTCGTCCTCGCTTTTCCTCTTTATTTGCCCATCTATAACGGAAGAAATCGGTACAACTTTATTCCAGTCTAGCATCTTCATTCTATCTGCTAAAATTAGGTCCCCCGCCTCTTCCTTAGCTTGTTGTAGATCTTCAACAACTATCAAAGATGCTACTTTGAGGACTTCTGGAAACAATTCCACCCTTTCTGGTAAATTAGAACCCATTGCGTTAATGTGAACACCTTTCTCTAGAAATTCAGATTTGAGAAAAGGATCCTTTGAATTCGTCACAGTGACTATCACTTCTGCATCTTTACACGCATCTTTGTAATCCTTGGCTTTTATCACGTTAAAGCCGTCCTTAAGCAACTGTTTCACTTCTAACTCTAGCTTCTCTTTGCTAAACACTTTAATAGTAACACCTTTCTTCAGTTCATGAAATGCTCTGACTTGGAATTGACCTTGTCTCCCAAGACCTATGACCGTAATGTGAGAATAACTTGGTTTTGCTAAATAGTCAGCTGCAATCACTGAAATAACTCCCGTTCTAATTCTGGTCAGAAGATCTGCCTCAGTTATTAACAATAACTCCCCGTTCTCGTCAAAGAGCATAGAAATGAAAGAACCTTTGAGAAATACCTTAAAGCCTAAATAACTGTCTATGCCACCCGCTTGATAAGTCAGTACACTACCGTGATAAGACGTTCTCACCCTTTTCGTATTAGCGGCGAGACCAGAATTCAATTGTTTAAAAGCTCTGACTAGTGAATCATAAACTTCCCTATAGTTTAACACCTTTTCAACGTCATTCTCTCGGAGCAGTAATGCCATTTAGTCCCTATTATCTTATGCCTTTCTGCTTAAAAGTAAAACTAATATAATTTTTCAATTATGGAATTAACCCCGAGGTTACAAGATATTATCTCAATTTTAAAAGAAAGGGGAACTGTAAACCTAAAAGATCTAGCCCTAGAACTTAAAATATCTCCAAAGACAGCTAAGGGTTACGCAAGGGAATTGTATCGGCTTGGTTTTGTAGAAATAGATGAAAATGATAACCTAAAGTTGAAGAACGAGAACCCTGATAGCGTAGAACATCTAAAGAAGACTGTCGAGATCCACGATAACGAAATAGCTTTACTTAAGAAAGAAATTGAACAACTAAAAGAGGAAATAACAAGACTTAAAAAGGCCCCTAAGAAGTAAGCCCTAAGGATAGTTTCATGACATAAGAAAGCCATCTTAACATTTTTCCGTTATCAAGCTTACTATTCCCTTTTTCTCTATCTCGGAATACTATCGGAACTTCAACAATCCGTAAATTATTCCTCAACACTTTGTATATAGCACAAATTTGAAACTCATAACCACCAGCGTTCTGGCAAGATGAAACGACTTCAACAGCTTTAGCACTATAGACTCTATAACCCGAAGTGTTATCCTGAACTGGAGAACGAAGAAGTATTCTAGTAATCAAATTCGCCCCCTTACTTATGATTTTTCTTTTCAAAGGCCAGTTTTCGATCTTTCCGCCTTGTATGTACCTAGAGCCTAAAACTAGATCAGCGTTCAAACTGGCGTTAAACATTGAAGGTAAGAAAGAGGGATCGTGACTGAGGTCAGCGTCCATAGTAGCGATATGTGACAGCCCCATCTCAACAGCCTTTCTTAACCCGAACCTCAAGGCACTTCCTAGACCTCTCTCGTTCGTTCTTACAAACACTACTGCACCCATCTGCTTGGCTATTTCTGCCGTATTGTCCCCACTATTATCATCAACTACAATTATTACTACATCCTTTACCCTCTCCCTGATTTCCTTTATCAGCACCTTAATGTTCTCAGCTTCATTATACGTTGGGACTACTACTCCGTACATTGCACATTTCCCATATTTTGTCGCTTACATAATGTAAATTTATTCCAAACTTTCCTTTCCTTTCAGCCATAGCTTTCTCCTTTGACATTACCACTTTTATTATGGATACGGGTAAACCGGTTTTCGTCTTTACCAAGACTATATCCCCCTCCTTACATTCACAATCGTAACTTACAATTCCAGGTGCAAACAAGTCAGCACCTTTAACCACATGCTTCACCGCTCCTTCGTCAATAGTCACAGAAGGTATATTCAACTTAAACTTCTGTATCAAACATATTGTAGGAATGAGTTCTTCTGAGAAGAAAGATAGTAAACCATCTATGAAATAATATACTTCCTTTTTTTCCTTACCTATTTCCACTTTACCGTCCAATTCCCAACCATACTTTTCTTTGACTCTAGATAAAAACTCCCTCTTATCCTTTTCAGACAAGAAATGCTTCTGCAAGACTTACTTCACCAGATCCTCAAATTTTACGGGCATTTTGTATATATACTTGCCTATACATTGCTCAATTGCATTAATAATTGCTGGAGTCGCAGCTACCGCTCCAGCCTCACCTATTCCTTTACTACCAGTTGGATGCGGAGACTTACCGAAGGTAATATAATGCCACTCAATCTCAGGGACTTCCACGGCTGTAGGTAAAGGATAATCTGCAAAGTTAGAGTTTATCAGAGCTCCATTATCGTTAAACACAACCCCTTCAAGTATAGCCTGAGAAATCCCTTGCAGTATACCACCAATAGCCTGACCCTCTGCTAGCAAGGGATTTATTACCACACCTACATCGTCAATAGCTATATACTTTGTTATCTTTACCTTACCCGTCTCGTCAACGGTAACCTTAGCTAAATGGACACCATAAGGCGTTGTAGGTGCTGTGTTAACTTTATATACAGCTGTAAAGTCGAGACTTTCACCCATTGAATACGCGTTCCGGACTATATCATTAAATTTAACCTCTCTACCGTCTTTCTTATGTCTAACTTTCCCTTCAGTGTATTCTACCTCTTCTATATCCGCGTTGAGAAGTTTAGACCCTATTTCAATTAGTTTAGCCTTCAACTTTTCACTAGCTAAAATAACTGCCGAACCGCCAATTGTCACCGTTCTGCTTCCCCAAGTACCTATTCCGTCTTCAATAATCTCTGTATCACCCCACCTTATCTCTATTTTTTCCATAGGTAACTGAAGGACATCTGCGGCAATCTGAACGAAAGCGGTAGGATCTCCTTGACCATGAGGACCGGTTCCAGTTACAAGAGTCACTTTGCCATCACTCTTGACATATATTCTTGCTACTTCCCAAGGGCCGAAAGCCGTGATTTCAACATATGTAGAAACACCTACACATCCATCGCCCTCATTCTTCAACTTTTCGTAATAACTCTTTCCAATCTCAAGAAGTTTCTTAACATCACCACTATCGTAAGTAATGCCGAAAACGTTTTTGTAAGGCAACGAGTCTATTACGTTCTTTAACCTGATTTCGTATTGGTCTATTCCGAGTTCGTTTGCAACTATATTCACTATTCTCTCTATAAAGTAAGTACCTTCGGGTCTACCTGCACCGCGGTAAGACTGAGTGGGAGTTATGTTTGTGTGAACTGCATAAGCGTCAATCTCGGCTCCGATCAGCTTATATAAACCCGGAAGCATTCTAACTGAGCTCTTTACATTACCTAGCTCATCGTCGTTTGCGTCGTAATACGGTGCACCTAGATTTCCTACTAATCTTCCCTTTATACCTAAGATTGTTCCATCCTTCTTAACGGCAACTTGGAAATCAAGGAACTTATCTCTCCCATGACCTGCAGATATCATTTCCTCAGTCCTTGTAGGGATCCACTTTAAGGGTTTTCTAGTAATGATCGCTAACTTGGCTAAAGCATACTCTTCCGGATGAGCAATGATCTTGCTTCCGAAAGCACCTCCGACGTCAGGTTGGATAACTCGGATGTTTTCCGTTCCTAAGAAGCTTACTAAATTACGTCTCAAGTAATGAGCAGATTGTGTAGAAGAGTAGAAGGTTAACTTGGTACCGTCATAATATGCTACGGCACCCCTTGTTTCTAAAGGAGAAGCGATTACCCTCTGATTGTAAAGTCTTCCAGATATTACCTTGTCAGCCTCCCTAAAGGCTTTCTCAACATCTCCACCTTTCCATGTTTCTTTATAAGCAATGTTACTCTCTAACTTAGAGTACACTTTTATATGATCCTTTAAAGCCTCTTCTGGATCCAAGACATATTGAAGAGGCTCATACTCAACTTCAATACTCTCCAACATGTCATATGCCTCATATCTGTCCTTAGCAATTACTGCCGCAATAGGCTGACCCACGTAAGTAACCTCTTGTGAAGCTATCGGAAAGTCCCTTCCAGGATTTATGTCCTCACCAGTATACATACCTTGAGTTTTCCTAACCCTTATCCTAGCATGAGGGGCTGTGCTCCTAAGAAAGGCAACAAATAACATCCCTGGAAATTCAATATCATCTACGTAGACTCCTTTACCCGTAATTAACCTTACATCTTCAACTCTCTTTATTGGTTTACCAACGTACATATCATATTTTTAAATGTCAGTAAATTAAAAACTCTAGCATTAAAGTAAGTTAACGAAAGTGCGATTAATTCAAAGAATTTTGAACATAATGAAAGTACCTACCATGTCTGGTTATTTTATTTTCCTTCATTAACTGTATTAGGGCATCGTTTACCTCTGGTGCTGGTCTGTTCACTAACTTCAGTAGCTCGTTAAAGGTTATCCACCCCTTCTCTCTCATTAGTCTCTCTACTTCATCTTTCACTGAACTCATGCTAAGGTAAAGAAGTAACAACAGTTAAAAAATATACATAAAATAGAGCTTGCGTAAATATTAAACAATTATGAAGCTCTATTTTCCTATACTGGCTTCAGACGTAACAATAATTTTAGGTACAATACTCTTGCTCAATAAAGTCCCTTTTTTAATCACCGTTGGTAGTATAATAGACATAGTTTTGCTTACCATTGCCGCTTACCTAATTTATAAGGGCATAAAATATTCGGATGTTCTGGGATTTGTCTTAAGTATAATTCAAATTCTAGGTAATTCTACTGATCCAGTTCATTTGAGAGCACTGAACGAGTTTGGCACAACATTATACTTGTCTATTTTAGACATCTTAATGGTGTTGTCATTTTACGTGTTTCCCCTAACCTACATAACTATGTTTCTTATAAAGAGAAAAAATCCCGTCACTTAACCCTCATATTCTACTGGGTCTTTTAATCCGTTAATTTCGAACGCTTTTTTCCTCATGTAACATGGGCCACATCTACCGCAATGTTTTTCGCCACCCTCATAACAACTCCACGTTAAATGTAACGGTGCACCTATCTCTACACCTAACTTAACTATTTCATGTTTTACTAAATTCCCTACGGGCATTAACACGTCAACTTTCTTGTTAGGACCAGTAGCATAAGGTGATAGTTTAGCGAAAAGTCTCACGAATTCCATCTCGTTATCAGGATAAGCTCCTGCTTCCTCGAGATTTATTCCCGAGGCTATTGCATCATATCCATGTGCCTCAGCAATAGCCAATGCTACGGAAAAGAATACTAGGTTTCTAGCGGGAACCCACTCGTGTGCGAACTCTGCTCCTTCTTCACCTCTTCTGTCCTTCACTATTTCTCCTCCACCCTTAAGAAGTGTCGAGTGTCCAACAATCTTGAAAAGATCCGTGTCTATCATCATGTAAGGGACTTGCAAAAATTCAGCGATCTTCTTCACTGCCTCTTTCTCTTTTTCCTCGGCTTTGTGGTGGTAATTGAAGTGGAGTAAAGTCACCTCATATCCATTCTTAAGTAAATAGGTAGCTGCAACAGTCGAGTCAAGCCCTCCACTAGCTATCACTAAAGCCTTCTTCCTTGGTTTCTCATCTAACAACGGGATTTCCTTTATTCCCATATTGTTTGATACTTTAACAATCGAGTAGGGATTTAGCTTCCTGACAAAGACACTGTCTAAGGGCTTAATACTAAAATATTCGTCTAAAGAGGTAAAGAATATAGCCCCTAATTCTTTATCGTACATCATATAAACAGGTTTAAAGTTTTGAGCGACGTAAATCGTGTTGGGATCTGACTTGTCACCTATTATGAAAGCAAAGCTGCCCTTTACACCTTGAAGAATCGTTTTCAAGACTTCAAGGTCTCCGTTCCATGCCTTATCCAAGATGGGAGGAATAACACTGCTATCTATCTTACTTTGCTTCCTGACTTTGTACTTCTTTTCGAGTTCTGAGTCATTAGCAATTATGCCGTTGTGAGTAACGATATACCGTTCTCCTTCAAATGGCTGAATCTCATTATAGTTCTTATCCTTTACATATTCGGTTGTGGGTTCAGCCCTATTATTTGCTATGACAACTCTGCTGTTTTCATCTAAAATCCCTTTTAACTTCTCCTCGTTTAACGAAGGTCTTCCGACCGACTTTACTACCTTAGTCTTACCGTCACTCTGAATTACTGCAACTCCGAAACTATCCCTTCCTCTATCTTCAGCTTTCTTTAAAATCTCTATAAGCTTAGCTTCGATCTCCTTGTAGTTCTCATGTTTAAGTATAAGTACTCCTGATACACTACACATTAAAGGCACTTAGCTTATAGGTAATTATAAAGTTAGTGAGAAAAATGTCACAAGACTATTTATTATCACGTGTCGAGGAAGGGCTTAGTTACTTCAATATAAAAATTGCTCACGTATATACAGAAACAGCTCTAGAGCCCGACTTGGGAAGCGAAGTAGAACAATTAACTTACTTAGACACCCAACTAATAGAAGAACTGAAGAAAAAAGGAATAAAGAAACTTTACAAATTTCAAGAGGAAGCGATAAAAAAGATCCTAGAGGGAAAGAGTATCTTAATTATTTCTGGGACTGGAACGGGTAAAACCGAATCTTTCCTTATCCCAGCGCTACAGTTTGCACTAAACGGTAAGCGAAGCGTCTTTATCTACCCTACAAAGGCGTTAGCGAGAGACCAACTAGATAGGATTATGAAGTTTTCAAAGGACTTGGGAATTAGTGTAGGGGTATTCGACGGAGACACTACCGATAAAGAGAGGGACAAGATGTATACAGACCCTCCTGATATACTAATTACAAACCCAGACATGATACACATTGGACTTTCCTTGAGTTATAGGTTTAGAAGCTTGGTAAGAGGTGCGGACTTGCTCGTATTCGACGAGGTACATGCTTACGAAGGGGTATTAGGAGCACATATAAGGATGATAAGCGATAGGTTGAGAGAGTTCGGCGATATTCAGATTGTAAGTTCTAGCGGGACTATTGACGCTTCTCCATATCTGTTTTCTGAGTTGTTTGGGATAGAAGGGGAAATAGTAAAGGGAACCCTCAGGAGAAAGGGGGTAGCGATCCACGCTTTACTTAACATAGGTTCAGCAAGCAGGTGGACGATCTCAGCATTCTTAGCTTCATTTCTAATAAAAGAAGGATTAAAGGTTTTAGTTTTTACAGATTCCCAACAAATGGCTGAGCTGGTCGCAAAGATAGCGTCTAGGTTCGGTGCTGACATAATGGTTCACAGGGCTGGAATCAGTAAGGAGGAAAGGAGAGCTGTAGAGGACGGAATCAAGAAGGGAAGAATTAAGGGAATTGTAGCTACTTCCACGTTGGAGTTAGGAATAGATATAGGAGACCTTGATGCTGTTATTATGGCACAAAATCCTCCCAGTTACACAAAATACTTGCAGAGAGCTGGTAGGGCAGGTAGAAGAAACAGAATAGGTTATATTTTTACCTTACTTGGTGATGACCCGATAGACTCCTATTACTTGAGAAGACCTAAAGAGTTCTTCGAGAGAAAATTAATACCACTCACTTTCGACCCTACAAATATCGAAGTACTGAAAGTCCACGCGGCAGCATATCTACTCGAGAAGGGTAAATTATCAGTGAGCTCCATACCGTCTAACTGGCTTAAAGCGTTCAAACTATTGGAAAGGGAGGGTGTATTGATAATTAAAGGAGAGGTTATTTTACCTACCCAAAGGCTTCTTCCCTTCGTGAGATCTTCACGTATAAGGACTACCGGACCTATCATAAGAATCTACGACGAGAGCGGAAAAGCTATCGGAGAGAGAGAATTACCGGTCGCATTATTCGACCTTTATCCAAGAGCGATCTACTTAATTTCCAAGCATAACTATGTAGTAGAGTCAATTGATTTAGATAAGCTCAAGGCTGTGGTTAAAAGAGTAAGAGATGACTTAGACTATTATACTAAGCCTATCTATTCTTCTCACCTAATGTCCATCGAGACTCTTGAGGAACGGAAAGTATACGGTTTACCCGTAAAGTACGGGAATGTAAGGATCATGGAAATAGTTGAGGGCTACGCCATCTACGACCTAATGGGAAGGAAGGATAGACCTAGAGAGGAGATCTATTATAAGGAACCTATAACTTTCACTTACGAGACTAAAGGACTACTAATAAAACACCCTATCCTACCAGAATTCAATGAAATTGACGCCATGGAAGCATTCCACGCAACAGAGCACGTTCTGATATCAGCTGCTAAAGTCGTAGCTGGAGCTGGTATGACGGACTTATCGGGAATAAGTTACCCTAGTGGTCACGTAGTCATTTACGACTCTGTAGTTGGAGGAAGTGGTGTAGCTAAGCTACTATTCGAAAGGCTAGAGGAGGCGTACTCAGTGGCTAAAGATATTACGGGTAGTTGCGATTGCGAGGACGGTTGTCCTAAATGCATTTACAGCCCGTTTTGCGGAAACAACAATAAGGTTTTATCGAGGAGGAAGTCCTTTAGGTTAATAAAGACGATAACTGAAGAAAGCTTAGAGGAGAAAAACGACGAATTATTCGGAAAACCTATTGCCTAACTAGACAAGTTAGAAACCCTTGCAAAAACGGATGGATGAGTAGAAAATGCATTAGAAGACTTATCCCCGTATCTTAGGAGAAGACTCCTCATCTCGTTAACTCCCACAACTTTACTTGCCAACTTGTCAGCTTGTAGTTCTAATTTCCTATGTACATACCTTTGTATTAATAGACTACTCATTAGGAAAATCACGAGAAGGGGAAATTGGTTTAAAATGCCTAGTATAGTCCCCCCTGTGACTGTTACTACTAACAAAACCCTATTTATTAAGTAATGCCTCAACTCCATGTGAGCGAGTTCATGGGCTAACACTGCTCTTATCTCATTTGGAGCTATTTCTAGAATTTTAGACGTTATTACTAGCTTATCTTTACCTAAGATAAACGCGTTTATCTGGTCGGAGTTTTTTACATACACCTTAATTCCGCTAACAGTAAATACGTACTTGGAACCCAGTAACGGTAATCTCTCTGACAATAATAACAGAGGGAGTAAAGCGAAAATAATCATTTTTAACCTTTGATACGCGGTATTACTATTAATATTTTTACATATATGAAAATTTCAGAATTATGTTGCAATCTAACTAAATCTAAACGATGGGTTTAATATCTTTTTCACGATAGCATCATTAATGAAGGCCGTAGTCCTCGAAAACGGAAAAGCTGTAATAAAAGAACTACCGAAACCTACGATAAAGGAGAAAGGAGACGTCATAGTAGAGATGAAAGCTTGCGGTCTCTGCGGGACAGACGTGGAAAAAATATGCGGGCAATACACCGCTTCCCAACCTATTTTAGGACATGAACCTTCGGGAATAATAGAGGAATCTTCCGTAGATTTTTTACGTAAGGGACAGAGGGTTTTTGCACATCACCACGTCCCTTGTTATGAATGTTACTATTGCAAGCACGGAAGCCCCACCATGTGCCCCTATTACAGAAAGACAAACCTCGATCCCGGTGGATTTGCGGAGTACTTCAGAGTCCCTGCATGGAACGTAGTAAGGGGGGGAATATTAGTCTTACCAGATAATGTGAGCTTTGATGAAGGGGCGTTTATAGAGCCGTTAGCTACGGTGGTAAGGGCTCAGAACAGAGTAAGGATTAACAAGGGAGATAGCGTACTGGTGATAGGAGCGGGACCCATGGGATTACTTCACGTAATGATGGCTAAGGCACAAGGGGCAGGAACAGTGATAGCTTCTGACATAAGCGATTATAGAGTCGAGTATGCAAGTAAAGTGGGGGCAGAGTATTCACTAAATTCTAGGAAAGGTGATGTGGTCTCTGAAGTTAAGAAGTTGACTGACGGAAGAGGTGCTGACATCGCTATAATAGCCTCTGGAGCACCTCAGGCCATACTTACCGGTCTCTATGCCGTAAGAAAAGGGGGATACGTACTACTCTTCGGTGTTCCTTATAAGGGGACGGTTCTGAATTACGATATAAGTGAATTGTTAAACAGTGAGATCTCGATAATATCAAGTAACGCCGCAGTAGAAGAGGATACGAAGAAAGCATTAGAGTTAATAGCCCAAAAGAAAGTTGATGTGACGAAGCTGATCACTCATAGATTACCACTTGATCAGTTCAACGAGGCCGTAAGGATAGCTAAAGAGGGCGAGGCCGTAAAGATAATAATATACGATTGAGATAATCAAAAGATAAAAAGACAAAGTCAACTTGAACAATTTAAGAGCCCTTTTTAGATCGTTCTCAGTAGGCAAGTTACCCTTTCCCACTGTATAATATCCGGGTTTCTCTAGTTTTACGCCCAGGATTATTGCGGCTGCTGTTATTGGATATTTGGCATTAATACTCTCTATTTCACTTCTTCTAATTTCCTCAAAAACTCCATTGACTTTGATCCCCATGAGATACGCCGAGATAACCATGAATAGAGACGTAAGCCTGGCAGGTATGTAGTTGAGCAATGTATCGACCTTAGCTGAGAACCAACCTTGTTTAATCAGTTCAGGCGTTTTATATCCGACCATAGAATCCATAGTATTAGAAAGTCGCTGTAACAATGCACCCGGGAATCCCAGAAAAAGAAACCAGAATAGGGGAGAAGTTATTCCATCTACAAGGCTTTCAAATAGGGACTCTATCGCGGCTGAAATAACGTGTCCGTCATCGAGCTCGTATACGTTTCTTCTTACTAACTGCTGTGTATATTTTCTGGACTCCTCGTTGACTGGAGCTGACTTTTTGACAAGTGTGTAGAGCATTTTAATCGAAAAAGTAGTCTTTAAGAAGATTATAGCCAAAATTAACTTTACACTCGGTATTGGAATTAAAAAAACCAAGGAAAGCATAACAAGTATTGGCAATACTGATACGAACCAGAGTAAAATTCCGTAAGCTTTACCTTTATAAGGAACGATTAATCTTTCAGAAATTTTTCCACTCCACACTACGGGATGAAGCCAAAGGGGCGGTTCATCTAGTGCAAGATCAAGAGCAATTGCAAGATAGAGAATTGGCAACAAAGCTTCTCCGCAACTAATAAGTAAATGGGAAAAGATAAAGTTATAACGAAACCCGCGTAATCACCGGAAGACCCTTTCAGTGTCCTCTTACACAGAACGAAGAAGAAGACTGTCAATAATAAATAAGCAAGGAGTAGAGGTAAAGAGGAAAAGAGTAAAGCCTCTAATTGAATGAGTATAAACTTCCACCATTTACCGTTTAACTTATCGTAAAAGACCTTAGCTAAAAAGCTGCCTTCAATTGGTGGTAATAACGCTAAAATGGATATAGCAGACGCTCTACTTAGGACTTCTGCTGATAAAAGGGTAAAAACAGAAAGTTTTAGGTTTAATGTGGCTACTACAAAGATTGTCACATAAACTAAAAGAAGACCTATTGCTCCGGATCCAGTTTGAACGTCATGTAACACCTTGAGTTTCTTTTGGTAGTCTTTAACCATTAGAGCATCGCCGTAATCCAAGAGCCCGTCAAGATGATGAAAACCCCTTATTATCTCTACAAAGGGTATCAGGAGAAGGAACACCGTATTTCCCAAAAAGAAATGGAAAATGTAGAGAAATATAAAGTCCAGAACACCAGTGAATACCCCTACAATTAGTGGTGCGGTAAATGAAAACCCCGCGATCTCTTCTAAGGGAGCTGAAATAGAAGGGATAATTGTGAAAAAGGAAAGTTGAGCCAGAATCGCCTTAAATACCTTCATCCTGATTATCTGATAAGTATGGCTATTATAATTGCTTCTACGATGAGTGACTCGGGAAAATCTACTATAACCGCAGGTTTAGTAAGACTGTTTTCCGCTATCCCTTTTAAAGCCCAAAATATGTCATTGAACAGTTATCCTACATTAGACTACGGGGAAATAGCATTTATTCAAGCTTACCAAGCTATAGGCTCTGGATTAAGTCCCGAACGATATATGAACCCCATCCTCCTGAAACCGGACGGGAGAGGAATAGAAATAGTTTTTATGGGCCAACCTTTGGGTAGCTTCTCCGCGTCCTATTATTACGAACATTTTCTACCTAAAGCTTGGATTCAAGTGAAGGAGATAGTTAGGGATGACATGGTAATTGAATCCGCAGGGGGCATCGAACCAAACTTTGTCGAAAAAGACATAACTGCTGTAAAACTTTCGAAAGAACTACAGATCCCAATTATATTAACCTTAGATATAGATAGAGGAGGAGCTTTTACCTCAGCATTAGGGGCTTATCTGACTTTACCTCAAGAAGTAAGAAAAAAGGTTAAGGGGTTCATTATAAACAAGTTCAGAGGAGAAGAAAAATACCTCGAACCTGCAATAAAGTGGTTGGAAGAAAAAACTGGAATGAGGTATTTGGGCTACCTCCCGTTATTTGATGAGCCCCTTATAATGCCTGAGGATTCTATGAACGTCCGAAACTTAGGTGAAGGAGAACTCGATGTTGTGATAGTATCTTATCCCTATATGAGTAATTTCAACGAATTCTACGCGTTTAAGGACTCAAACGCGACAGTTAGGTTCATTAAAAGACCATCTGAAATTGCCAAAAGTGATTTGGTAATTTTACCTGGGAGTAAAAACACGTTAGAAAGCTTAAAGTATCTAGTGGATAAAGGCTTCGTCGAAGTCCTTAAGAAAAAACAAGTCCTTGGAATTTGCGGTGGATTTCAGATCATGGGAAGGAAGCTGAAAGACCCATATAACGTGGAGATTAACGAAGGAGAGGTAAATGGGCTCGGATTACTTGATGTGGAAACGATTTATGAGAGGGATAAGATCGTATCTTTATCAGAAACCGACTTGTCGGTAAACGGTTACGAAATAAGAAGGGGCAGAATCAAGTATTTGGACTATGGAAAACCCTTGTTTATTATAACTAAAAGGGGTTTGAAGGAGGTAAATATACCGGACGGAGCTGAAAAAGATAATTACTTAGGTTACAGCATACACGGGTCGATGTTCTCAGAGGGGGGTAAAAAGCTCCTTAGGGAAAAATTCGGCGTAAAAATTAACACGAAAAGTTTCGAAGACGCAGTAAAAGACGAGGTCGAAAAATTGACTATTGTCATGAAAAAATACTTACATTTTGACGAAATAAGGGATATTTACTTAGGCAAGTAAATAAATAGTAGGTTTTAATAGGAAGTATTTTACTCATTTATATAAATGCTGTTTGATCCTGTCAAGTTCATTGAGGAAGTAAAACCACAATTAGAACAAATAGTAGATGGAAAAACTATAGCTGCTGTAAGTGGCGGAGTCGACAGTACCACTGCAGCTGCATTGGCCTATAGAATTCTTGGCGATAAGGTTATTCCCGTAATGATAGATACCGGATTCCTAAGAGAGAGAGAAGCGGAAAAGGTAAAGTTGATGGTGGGAAACCTTATGCCTTTACAGGTAGTTGACGTGAGCGAAAACTTCATATCTGAGCTAGAAGGAATGTCAGACGCTGAGGAGAAGAGGAAAAAATTTAGACAACTTTTCTATAATACCTTATCAGAACTTGTTAAGAAGTACAATGCTAAATACTTAATCCAAGGTACCATTGCAGCCGACTGGGTGGAAACCCAAGGAGGAATAAAAACGCAACACAACGTCCTAGTTCAATTGGGTATAGACACTGAAAGAATGTGGGGATTTAAAATAGTTGAACCTTTAGCCGACTTGTATAAAAATGAAGTGAGAGACCTAGCTAGGTATTTAGGATTACCTAAGGAAATTTATAACAGACAACCGTTCCCAGGTCCAGGTTTGTTAGTGAGAGTAGTAGGGAAAGTTACGAGAGAAAAGCTAGAATTAGTGAGGAAAGCAACAAAGGTAGTAGAGAAGTACTTAGATAGCATGGATTACTCTCAATATTTTGCAGTTATTTTTGAATCGACTTCGAGTTACGAACCTGAAATGTCTAAAGGAGTTGGTTGCGACGTATATACATACACCAGTAAAGCTACCGGAGTAAAGGGAGATGTAAGGGCTTATGGTAGAATAGCCAAAGTTGAGTGTAATAATAAGGATTATGAAAAATTGAGAAGGGTTATGGAAAAAATTACCTCATACGATATAACTCACGTTACAGTAAAAGTAGGTGAGGGCTATCCTGAGGGGAAGTACACTATAGGCATAAGGGCGGTTTTAACACAAGATTTTATGACTGCAGAATTTGCAAAAATTGACTGGGAGCTCCTCGAGAAGATAGCATCTGAAATCTCTTCTCTTAGCAAGAATATAAAAGAAGTGGTTTATGACATAACTACTAAGCCTCCTGCTACAATAGAATTTGAATAATAATACCTTTTTGATAAAAAACTTTTATTTTAGCTTATGAATTTGTCCAGCATTTTAATTCTTTTTGCAGGATGAGGATGGTCACTGAATATATCACTAAGTCTACTTACTTTCTGCATCTTCCATAGCTGTACTAGTTCCTCTACGTCTGGTGAGCTTATCTCAGGCCTTTCCAAAGAGGAGAAGAATAGCATCTTACCTACACTGCCTCCTGCTGTTTTCTTAGCCTTTTCTAATACTCTTGGGTCAGTATATAATACGATTTTAGCCAATGCCGTTTGAAGGTTCCTAGCTCCTTGAGGAATTGTTAAAGCTGCGTTCACATCCGCATAAGATTCTCTCATCCTATTCAGGAAAAGGACTAGAAAATTGAAAAGGTAACTTAGAGCGATCATTACAATACCTATTAGGAATAGAGAACCTCCATTATTATTCCTCCCATTTCCTCCTCCTAAAATTCCGCTCCACCACAGAGAGTAACCGAGCCAGTAAAGTAGCGTTGGTATCAGACCTACGGCAAGTAAGAGCTCAGTGTCCCTATGCTTAAGATGACCAAGTTCATGCCCCACTACAGCCTTAATTTCTTCAGGAGTTAATATTCTAAGTAACGGCAAAGTCACCGCAACGTTCTTACCGTAAAGCGGACTGCTGAACGCAAATGCATTCGGAAAAGGGACATCTGCAATGTAAACTTTAGGAATGGATATCCTATTGTAGATAGAAACCTCTTGCACTATATTATACAGCCAATTATAATTAGGGTCTGATGGAGTAACCTCGTGTAATTTGTAGAGTGATTTTATGAGAAGGGGGCTAAAAAGCCACTGTAATAATGTGATGGCTGTAAGAACTGATAGTGCTCCAGTTATTATGTAAGGAAATTCTCCAAATCCTAAGAAATAGCCTAAAATCCCAAGAAGTAGTAGAAAACCTAATACTACTGTACCAATTACTGCAGTTATCATCCCTAATCTAAACTTTGTTAACTCTTTTATCATACGTTTATTATCCGTCTAATCTTTTAAAAACCTTATGCAAAAATGAGATCCCTTACGGATATTATGAAAATAAAGTGCAAAAATTTTCTACAGAATATCATAGTTCTCATCTATACTTATAATCATTTAAATTTATCATTAAAGACATTTAACTGAGAGTTAAGCTGAGAAGCTTTATTAATCTCTAGAGAGATAGTGATTATTATGGCAGAGGAAATTGTAAGAGAATATATGAAAAGTTCAGTTATCACAGTTGATAAGAATACTATCCTTTATGAAATCGCAAAGATAATGACTGAAAAGAATATAGGATCTGTCATCGTGGTCGAAAACGGTAAACCAGTAGGCATTATTACTGAACGTGATATTGTAAGGGCAATAGGTAAAGGAAAAAAGCTAGACACAAAAGCTGAGGAGTTCATGACCGCTTCCCTGATAACAATTAAGGAAGATTCACCAGTTACTGGAGCATTAGCATTAATGAGACAATTTAACATAAGACATTTACCGGTAGTGAACGACAAGGGCGAGCTTACCGGTATAATTTCCATACGTGATATAGCTAGAGCTGTAGATGATATGTTTGAAAATCTTGAATAATTTTTCTCTTATATTTAACATTTTATCGAAAATCTAATAATGAAAATGTCTTGACGTTTTAATTAACAGTGCAAGGTTTTTTAAACTAAATGTGAAATTTTTACCTATGATACCCGCTTTTACATTTCCGACATTAGCTTATATAGGCTCGGGCTTGGCAGCTACTACAATAATACTGGGCGGAATAGTAGAGGGATATGGTTACGGTCTGTCCTTAGGTACTAATTGGCCTTACACCAGAGATATTATGTCAGTAGCAATAAAAGGAGATCCTGAAGCTATACACAGGATTTCAGCAACATTAGTAGGTTTAATCTCCCTCACTTTATTGGTCCTAGATTTTAACATGATAACTCTAATAGGCTTCGTCAGCGTTATATTTACAGCACTTTTAGGCATGGCAACCTTGTATGTGCTCGCTGGAAAATTACCGTCTATATTTCAAGGACTCCATGACATAGCAGCTTACACGACGTTTGTAAGTTATCTCTTATTAGCTACCCAATTTCCAGCTTCACAATTCATAAGCTTCCTAGAAGATGCTATAATACCACCTCACTTTCTATATTTCGTCATATTCATGGGAGGAGTAGTCACCGGCACTAGAAGAATGAGATTGAGTATCGGAGATGTCAGAAGGCCTAAGAATAAACTTCAGTGGGCTTGGGCTATACACGGTATTGCCGCATTAATATTCTTCGTAGCCCTGATTTACCTTCAGATGTGGATAGCTTTAGCATTTGGAGTTGCTGAAGCCGTTATAGGAATATTAACCTATAAGGCTATAAATAAGAACCCTGAAAAACCTGGAATTTTAATAGGGCTTCACCAGCTATTCTCACTGGCTGTAGTAGTTGCATTACTTTTCACATGAACTTTTACATAACGAGATATATAGTTTTCCTATTCTTGTTGTTTTTAAGCAAGAATTAAAAAAATTAAATACAAGATCTATCAGTCGAGGTGCACTTCTTCATCGATTCCGAGTTGTGAAATTCATCATTAACTTATATCTTTAAGTTCGACCCCAGTTTTAACATCAGCTGTTATCCCGTAGTACTTGTAAAGAAGTTGAGCTACTATTTCATATAACATTTCATTAACATGCGTTCTGTTAGACCTTAGAGACGCTGATGTAAACCTCCACGGTCTCCCTTGTAGGACCTTGGCAATTAATAACATTTCTTCTTCCGGAGTTAAGCTCCAATTCCTTCTGGCATCCCAAAAATACTTGAGAGTTAACATGTGAATTCCGTCAGCAGAAGACTCGTAAGGGCTAACCCCTTGTATGAAGGCCACAGCTTTGTCTATATAGATCTTGTTTATATCTACGTCTTTATGAGCCCTTGTCCCGTAGATTACTAGTCTAGCTACTTCTGGATCCATTCCGAAATATACGTCATGGATAGTATTGAGCAATTTATCCTTCAAAATGTAGGACGCAATTTCAACCACTTTCTCAGCTACTTCGGTTAAAGGATACATAACAACTACTGGGAAATCGCCAAGTTTTTCATTTCTCTTAGGCGATACATGCACTATTCTAAAGCCGTTCTTGATCCAGAAATTTATTACTTTTACATCACCCATGAAAGCTGAGCCTATCCAGTCCAATCCATGAGATTGCCCGCTTTCTATTACCATCTTTAGCATTTCACTACCGAAACCTTTACCCTGAAGTTCCTGCATTATAGCTATTCTAACTATTCTCCAACCTTTCATCCTTCCAAATTCTTTCAACCTAGCGTGTTTAATGAGCCTATCAGGGATGAGGTCACCATCGAATGTAACCCCCTTTAGGGCTGACTCTATCATTTCCTCTGAGAGCCCTCCTTCCTCAGCAATTTGGACTACTCCTATGGGTATTCCATCGGAAGTATTCAACGATACTAATCTATGGTGTAGTCCATCTCCCATTATCATCAGGTCGTTAGGGTTATTTCTATAATGAGCAGTAACTAGAATACCGTATACTTGTCTTAACTTCTCGTCATCAGCAAATAACTCTTCTTGGTTTAACGTTTCGAACTGAAGCACAGTAAGCTTATCTTTTTCCGGTTCTTTAGGCTCAGCATCTAACAAGAGAGCATCGTATAACCACTTCTCTATGGGATCTCCCTCACTGTATCTTAGTGGTCTTCTCATTTCCTGCCAGTAAACGGTAGACTTCCTTTGCTTTAGGACTCTAGTTAAATATCTGAGAAATGCCTTTCCAGATCCTTCATAACCGTGAACAGTAGTGACTAAAACCACTTTCCTCCATATCTTAAGTGCTGAATCTATAATCCCTACGCCAACCGCAGCAGCTTCATCGACTACCAATATGTCTCCTTCTGTCTCAAGTATCGCCTCGGGTGCTTCAAAGAAAACTCTAAAGAATTCTCCCTCTATCGAGTTAAGAAAACCCAAGTTAGACCTTTTCTCTCTATGCTTTATACCTAGTACTTCCAAACCTTTCTTTAAAAATTCCATAGTCTGAGAAGTACTCGAAATCGAGGGAGCGGTTATAACTATTTTAAGCTTTTTCCCTCTTTCTCTCTCTGCGATTCTATAAAGGTAGCCAGCTAAACCTAAACCTGTCACTGCACTTTTTCCCCTCCCTCTGGATGCTGTAATTACTAAAACTCTTCTGTTGGATCCTCTAAGGTTTACAAATGAGTCTAAGACCTTATTTTGATCAGGGCTCAAGCACAAGCTATGAAGAGCCTCGGGCATTATTGGATTAGGCGGTATGAGTGGTCTAGGCTTATCTCCGATTTTACCCTTAAACGGTTTCGCATTATAAACCGAGTTAACGATTGTAAATATACCTTCATGTTCCTCTAATTTTCTCTTGAATCTTTTCTCGTAAACATCTCTGACTTTTCCGTTCTTAATAAGTGAATTTCTGAAAAGTTTCCCTTCTGTCAAGGAATTAGTATAAAGAATTATTATACCTCCTCCTCTAACTAAATCCACCAACCTTCCTATATAATTTGGTTCGAAGTTGTCCACTAGATCTAGAATCACAACATCAAATGTCGCTCCCAAATACCTCTCTGAAGCTGAGTAATCAATATCTACAAAATTTTTACATAGCGATCTCATCTCTTTCATTCTGTCTTTAGCTCCCTTAACCCAAGGGTGAAATGCATAAGCAACTTGAGCTTCAGGATTTATCGACAAGTAAAGCAATAGAACTTCTTTAACCAAATCGAGGTATTTCTCAGCGTCTTCAATATAAACAAGGTTTCTGTAATACCTCTCCCTACTGTCCTCTATAGACTCCTTAAGGAGTTGAAAGAACTGCTCTTTTTCCACGGCGGTTAAATGTTATATTTCTTCCTTAAAGCTTCTTCTACATCTACACCTAGAAGATTTGCTACAGAAACTGTCCAAGCAATAACGTCAGCAATTTCTTCCTCTATTGCATCTCTATTTCCGCTTAATAATGCCTCAGCCAACTCTCCTACCTCCTCATCTAACCATGTAAAAGTACCATAAGTGCCTCTCAGCTTGTCTTTCTCAAAGTACATTTCCTTCATTTTTTCTTGAACGTACTTAATTTCCAAGACCTATTTCCCTCCTAATGAGTTTTAGATCTTCTTTGTCTATCTTTATTTTAAAATTCATCTCCTCCCTAAACTGCTCATCTACAAAATACACAACTACTTCACCATTCTTTTGAGTTACAGCCTCAACAAACTTCTTATCAATAGAATACTCTAATATAAGGGGATTTTCGGGATCGTCTTTAATTATATGCCTTAAAACCACACTTCCGCTCTCCCTATCCACTTCAAGGTCTATCTCTACATCCAAACGTCTAGGTACATCTTTACTCATACATATGACTACGTTTTCATAACACACTATACAAACTCCTTCGTTAAGTTGTTTCTTTATTTCCTCAGGCAAATCCATTTCAATATTAACCTATTGTCTTATTTTCCTCATTTAAAAAAATTAAATATAACATGAAAACAGCTCTCGGAGAAAAAATTGTTTCAACTCAAAATTATATAGCAACACATGTAGGGGTTAAGATTCTAGAGCAAGGTGGTAACGCCTTTGATGCAGCTATCGGCATTAGTGCTGTCTTATCGGTCGTTATGCCCCATACCAGCGGATTAGGAGGTGACGGTTTCCTCTTAGCTAAAACCCCTGAAGGGATAATAGCTTATAACGCGTCAGGTTGGTCTCCTAAAAGACTTAACGTCGAAAAGATAGCCTCAGTTAGGGATCCTTCTACAGTAGTAATACCAGGGTTAGTTGACCTATGGGATTTTGTATACAGACAATATATGACGATGGACTTATCAGAGGTCTTACGACCCGCAATATCTTTAGCTGCTAATGGGTTTTACGTGGGAAGAGAGTTAGCTAAAGTTATATCAAAATCAAATAATATGCCGAGAAGTTGGAGCGAAATTTTTGAAGGAAAAAGAATGGGAGATATTTTAAAACTCAACGAACTTAGTGGAGTGTTAAAGATAATATCAAAAGACCCAAGAGATTTCTACGAGAGTAAACTCACAGACGAGATAGTGGAGGGTTTAAACTCTCAGGGTGTAAATGTTGAACTGTCTGACTTCGTTGACTTTAGAGGGAAAGTTGTAAAGCCCTTAAAGTCCTCATATAGAGGTTACACTCTTTACGAATTACCTCCTAATAGCCAAGGGATTACTACACTTGAGTCATTAAAAATGGCTGAAATTCAAGAAACGTGGAAGTTAAGATTTGATGACCCTAAAAGAGTTAAAGAACTCGTTAATATCTTCATATTAGCTTATGAAGATAGAAACAAGTTCGTTACGGATCCGAGGTTCTACTATCCTGAAGAAGACTTATTATCTGAAGAAAGATTGAAAAGAAGACTTTCCAGTTACTCGTTATCAGGAATGGAAATGAACACAAAAGACACCACTTTCTTTGCAGTTTCGGATGGTGAAAATGAAGTCGGGTTCATACAGAGCTTGTTCTTTCCATTTGGCTCTGGAATAACAGTCAAAAATATTGTGTTCAACAACAGAGGTTATGGATTCACTGAAGGGCACAACAAACCTGAGCCTAGAAAGAGGCCCCTTCACACACTCTCTATTCTTAGGGCTGAGAAAGACGATGAAAGTTTAATAATAGGTTGTGCTGGGGGAGACTTAAGACCGCAAATCCACACACAGGTATTGCAATATTATGTAGACTACGGATTGGAAATTGATGATGCTGTGTATTATCCGCGGTTCGCATTCTTAGGAGACAGAATAGTCCATGAAAAGAGAATTAACCTGCCATTTCAAGAGCTTGACTTCTTTACTAACGAAGTAGGGGTAGTGCAAGCCCTGAAGAGAAAAAAAGACATATATATAGGTGTAGCTGACCCCAGAAGCGAGGGAATAGCCTTACCTGCTAACTAACTTGGAAGGATTTAAGCCGAGTTCTTTAAATGCTAATATTACAGCGCCTAGTTCTGGGGATCTAGTTCCTATATCCCCAGAAATATTGTATAGAGAAAGATAGCTTTTGAAAACTGACAAATAGATTGGCGACTTAAACATTCCACCCTTTAGATAAACCTTGTCTACCCTCAGTTTCTTAGCAAGAGTCACTGCCTGATGAGCTAGGATTTCTGCACCTTGTTTTAGGATAGATATCGCTACATGATCTCCTTCCTTAGCTGCTTTATCTACTGCCTCCGCAACCGATGACACTATGTCTATATGGCAGCTACTCGTGTATGCCCAAAGAACCAAATCGTCAAGATCTCTTACCCCGATTTTCGATGTCACGTAGTCAAAAAGAGGGGTTTTGTCTTCTAATCCGTCCATCATACGCATTATCTTTCTTAATGCTTCTCTTGATACCCAATACGCAGACCCATCATCTGATAAGAACCAACCTCTTCCACCCAGTCTGTAAAAATCCTTTCCATCATATCCTTCTACTACACTTCCAGTCCCTGCAATTACTACAACGCCTGGTTGTCCTAGGGTTTCAGCAAATAATGCTATAACACCATCGTGCTTTATAATTACTTTCTTAGCTATGTTCATAGCTAAGGGTGAAAAGTTCTCCCAGTCATACCTAGAGTCAAGACCGGCTACGCCCATTGTAACAACGTCCGGCTCTTTACCCTGGGTGGATTGGTAGATTGATTCTTTAATGTGGGCAATAGCCTTGGATAAACCTACGTTGTGATAATTTCCTGAGCCAGAATTTCCTTCACCTATTAGATTACCTTCCTCGTCATAAGCTACTGCCTTAGTCTTAGTACCTCCAGCATCGACTCCTACTATTATCATTAGAAATAATCTTATTATACGTTATTCATAAAGATTATGTAAATGAAGGTTCTAATACTAGGAATAGATGGATATCTGGGTTGGCCATTAGCCTTACGATTAGCTAGAAGGGGTCATGAAGTCATAGGTATAGATAATCTTTTCACAAGAAAGTTCTCACAAGAGGTAGGGGCAGATTCCGCTTTTCCGTTGCCCGAGCCTGAAGAAAGAGTTAAAGAAGCGAAGAAACATCTTGGCATCGATATAACATTTTATAAAGGAGACGTCACGGACTATCCTTTCCTTAAGGAAATAGTTAGTAAACATAAGCCTGACGCTATTGTTCATTTCGCCGAGCAGAGGTCGGCCCCATACTCGATGATAGATATGGATCACTCAGTTTTTACCGTAATTAACAATGAGATCGGAACCCTTAGGGTTATTCAGGCGATTTTCGAAGTAGACCCTACTATACATCTCCTTAAAATGGGAACAATGGGCGAGTACGGTACGCCTTCATTTAACATACCAGAAAGTATATACGTGGACGCCATAGTGAACGGAATGAAAGACAGAATAATAGTTCCTAGAAAAGGAGGTTCAATATATCACATTACTAAGATACACGATACTGACTTTATCCTTTACTTTAACGAGATCAGTGGAGAACTTACCGTAACAGATATAATGCAGGGACCAGTATACGGTACAAGGACTGAAGAGATAATAGAAGAGACATTAAGGACACGTTTTGACTTCGATGAAGTTTGGGGGACTGTTGTAAACAGATTTTGTGTAGAAGCCATAATAGGGCAACCACTAACAGTTTACGGGAAAGGAGGTCAAACCAGAGGTTTCCTGTCTCTTGAAGATAGTATGCAAGCTTTAACACTACTTCTGGAACATCCTCCTAAACAAGGAGAATATAGGCTCGTTAACCAGTTTGCTGAGGTTTACTCTGTTAGTCAGATTGCTCAGATTGTGAAAAAAGCAGGAGAGGAACTTGGCTTAAATGTTCAGATAGGCAACTATCCTAATCCCAGAGTAGAGGCTGAAGAGCATTACTATAACCCAGAGATCAAAATCCTTCCGTCACTAGGTTTCTATCCTAAGAAGAGGTTACCTGAAGAAGTTAAAATTATGATAAAAGACTTACTACCTTACAAAGAAAGGTTAGAGAGATATAGACACGTAATTCCTCCTAAAACTAAGTGGAAGAAGTAAAAGTCCTACTCAACGCCTCATAATAACTTGTTGGATCTCCTACGTTAAGCCACTTCTCATCTTTTAGTAGTATTCCGTAAACTTCTCCACCATCATTAATAACTCCCTGAATTCCGTAGGTTAATTCCAGTTCTTTTCCCTCTTCAACGGTAATAGACTTCAACGCCCTGAACACTTTAGGAGTTAAAATATATACAGCTGATATAGCTATATTAGACTTAGGGTTTTCTGGCTTTTCTTCTGCTTCTAATACTTTGAATAACTTGTGATTCATGTATATACCTTTATCTTGTACAGTAACAACTCCATATCTCTTAGGATTCTTAACCTCTCTCAGTAAGAGAACAACTTCAGGTCTAATCTCACTGAAAAGTGAAGTAGCCTCCTTATACCCTCCAGTTAATACACCGTCATCTGCGTGAACGAAAAAGGGATCAGGACCAGCAAAATCTTCGGCCTTTAAAACTGCATCCCCGAAACCCTTAGGCTCCTTTTGAAATACAAAAGTCACCTCCCTCTCGAATAAGTAATCCATCAGTAGTTTACCATGTTTACCAACTACTATACAGAATTTCTCTACACTAGCAGCGTGAAGAGAATCCATTATTAAGTCTATTATAGGTCTCATAACTATTTTTCCATCCTCGGCTTTAAATAAAGGTAATAATGCTTTGGGTAAAACCGAGGTTATATATTTCATTCTACTACCTTTACCTGCTGCTGTAATTACAGCTTTCTTAACTGACATTAGAAGGACTCCCAGGATTGTCTTGTTTTACAAAATTATTAACTTTCTCCGACCTCCTCGTAGAGATCCATCTATAGAATTTAAAAATTGAGACTGGGACATAAACATTTATTATTGCGGCGAAGTCAGTAACATAAAAACTAAACAACGTATGATTACCTAGAATATATACAACACAAAACGATAGCCATATTGCCCATGCAGATATCGTAAGTATAATACTTTTCAGGTCTCGTATTATGAACGCGAGGGGTGTAGTAACCACCCACGCCCACATTATAAATGGATTAGTACTCGCGTAGAAGTAATAGCCAGCGTAAAAGGGATGTATATCCAAAAACCAATCCCAGGGAGTCGATATCTGGTCTATAGCTGTAAGAGATATATGCCCGTTTGTAGCATCCCAGCCTAGCATATATAAAAAGGAATTATGAATCCACCCCGATATACCATCGAAATAAATCATTATGGGAATTGATAGTATTGCAAATACAGTAGCTGGAATTCCCATGCTGTATACGGCCCTCTGTATAGGACTTTTCTTAAATTCTCCAATATAGTAGAGAAAGGGAAAGATTAGAGGAAACGCACTTTCCTTAGATGCAAATGCTAAACCTAAAGTAATAGAGGCTAGTAATAGATTATCACTGAGCAAAAAGTAAATGGATAATAATATGAAGAAGCTTACGTAAATATCTAGCATTGCTATACCATGCAGTAACCATAAATTAGGGGATAGTATTATTAGCATAGCGGCTACTAGACCCGCTATATTGCCTAACTCTCCTCCTACAAGTTTCCTAGCTAATAAGAAGCCGACTATAATCATTAAGTCACCTATTATCCAACTTCCTAGTCTCCATGCTAAAGGTTTATAACCAAACAAGCCTATGAAAATCGCCATTATATACTTCGCTAAAGGAGGATGTTCGGGGTTAATATAAGTCTGAATGTTAGACTCCTGAGGATAAGGATAATACATAGGAGGAGTTATGTGAAATATAAACTTCAGGATATTATAAGCAGCAGAAGGATACCACACTTCATCTCCAACATAACCGTTAATCGGGGCAAAGGTGATTACGGTAAAATACGTATACAAAAAGATCATTACCGCTAAGGCGATTTCTGATAGCAACTTAGATTTCTTTATAATAAACTCTTTTAGCATTAAGCAAAATGTCTATTTTAACATTTTTAAGATTTCTCCAAGATCTTTGTTATCATGAACTAGGTAGGAAATTGCTCGAGCTAGTTTATCAGGATTATCAGATTGCCACAAGTTCCTTCCTACAGTAATTCCTTTAGCCCCCGCATCTAATGCTTCCTTTAACATTTTCAAGAATTCCTCATCAGAATTAGTTTTTGGACCTCCCCTTATAAGGATTGGCGCAAAAGCATAACTTACTACCTCCCTAAAAGATTCCTTGCTCCCCGTATAGTCCACTTTCAGTATATCGGCACCTATCTCTGATGCTAGTCTCGTCACATATTTTACCAACTCAGGCTCTTTTATAGAGTCAGGGTTATCCGGTGCAACAAATAAAGGCTCAATTATAAATGGCAGCCCGTAGTCATTAGACTCTCTCCTCAGAGCCGCCAAATAATCGACATTTACACCCTCAACTTGATCTTCACCGTATCCTACAACTAAGTAAGTCACTACAGCATCTGCTCCCGCCTCTATAGCGTCCCTAATAGTATAAACAGCTGAATAATAACCACTTTCATATTTTCTGTATTTTTGTCTCCAAACGTTAGCAGTATCAAGCCTTGCTATCAACATCGGAGAAGATCTCGAGAAAAAGTTCTCCTTAAGGATCCTTACCATAGCTGGCGTCATTTGAAGAGCGTCAGGTCCTTTATCCGATATTTTTCTCACGGTCTCCGCAATTCTTTCCAAGCCTTTTAGGGGACCCATAACAAGACCGTGATCTAACGCTACCACAAAAGCTCTGTTCTTCTCGAAGAGCTTTCTCATCCTAATTTCAAGACCGGTCATAGCACTTAATTAAATTCTCGACATAAGAATTTTTCTTATCTCCCTAAGGGAAGCTTTAACTAAATAACGGGCATAAGGGTTGAACAGATAAAGTAATCCTATGAACATAAATGTCGAAATCACGGCATTCAGCAACATCCACTCATAACTCACGTTTTTCGATAATTCCAACATAGCCAAAACCACTATCACCATCGCCGAAACTGAGGACGTAATTTCCTTGTAGGGAACGCTGAAGTTATATAATCTTTTGCTTAATTTGTATGAGGAAAATAGCATCCAGAGGGAGTTTATAAGAAGACCTATCGTCATCATAGCCGAGATCTCGTAAGGTTTAGTTCCTTTGAATAAGTATACAAGAGCTGTTGACACCGCAATTCCAATTATTGAAAACGTAAGATTCGATTTATTTAATGATGCCGTATATCCCTTAAATGAAAGATCGTCATCGACTCCCATACTTTTATCGATCATGAACACGGAATAGTAAAAGATCGTGTATAGATTCCTTGCGAAATTAGATATTGACAGGAGTACGATGGTATAGATAGACATAACATACTCAGGTCTTATATGATACAGAAGTGCATGAGCCTCGACAATAGTAAAGACCATAAAAAGCGCAGATGTAACAAAGTAAAGCTTTAATGAGGTCTCTACAACATCTTTAGATTTAGTTTCGCCTAGTTTTGCTATCAGACCGTCGTAAACTGATTGTGACCATCCTACAATATTTGCTATAATTAAGGCTGATTCAAAATAAGATACTATTTCGGCATCTCTAGTAATTATTAAAGCCAACCAAACTAATGATGCCTCCACTATTAACTGGATGTAATAAATAATAGTAATTAGTGACTTCTTTATTATAACCAATGTCGTTTTAAGATCTATTTTTAAGTTAGCATCAACGTATGAAATGTTATATAAAGTTTGTGCAACATATCCTATAACGTATGCTAGTGCTACTCCTATAATTGTCAAGTGCAAAAAGTAAAAAGCTAGAATTACGAAGCCAAGCCTAGAGATTTGAAACAAACTATAGCCTATACCTATTGCTATAGGTTTCCTACCTCTTGCTATAGCTATGACCACTTTATTAACATAGAACGTAATAATTACTAGAGAAGAAATTAAGAAAGCAAAAGGATCATAATACCCTAATGTAGACATGAAATAAGGAATAAGAAGAATATAGACTGCTGTTGCTATAATACCAGATACTAAATTTACTATTATTGCTCCACCAACCGGTCTATTTTCAGCAGTATATCTTGATGTTAGAAGGGAAAATATATCAGACGGAATTGTAAAATAGCCCGTCACTAAAACAAATATTGATTGCCATGTAGCGAAGAGCAGTACTCCGTTCCTTAGACTACTTAAATAGTGGGCTACTAAATACATGAAAACGAATGATAAAGGTGACATAAATAACCTCAGACTTAAGTTGACCAGCCCAGTATAAACCAGTCTTACTCTACCTTTCTCGGTATTCCCTTGTTTTTCCATTCGAAATCAATTTGTTTAGCTCACAATATAAAATGTTTTCAACACTTTATTATTAGTAATATTATGATATTCACAACAGACCCCCAGTTAGTCTTTATGCTAGCTAATCATATTGCCTAAAGTACCTCCAGTTAATTCTTTAATCACATAATATTTATTTAGGTTTAATGAGTGCTAAGGACATCTTGTGGAGACTGATAGATAACGATATACCTCTTTCTGATGACGATTTTAGAACATATTTATTAAAAGACGGTACAATCACGGAAGAAGACCTTAAGGTATGGAATGAGGCGGTAAAAAAGGTCAAGGAGGCTTACAAAAAACTAACTGCTACAGATATCGCAGTAAAATTACTTAATGAATCCTTAAACCTATTAAATTCCATAAATCCTAAGAAGCCTTTTCCACCTGACACTAAAGTCAGATTTGAGGAAGTTAAGCAAAATATAAAGAAAGTAATAGAAGAACTAGGGAAATAACAATAGGAATAATTTAGTTTTATTTAACTTTTGACAAAAAAGTCTCTTATCAATTCCCAAATAATATCAAATTTTTTTAATTCCCCTATAAGCTAACTAAACATTTCTTCAACGTATTGTCTTATAAGCTTTGCTGATCCGGGAGGGATGAAAATTAGATAATTTTAAAAATAGTTTAGGACAGTAAAGCTTATAGGGAAGTCTTATGGGCCTTTCTAAGGCAAGTCTATCGATTAGAGAAGCTTACGGTCAAGCTATGGCAGTTACAGCACCATTGGGTAGTGTAGTTTCCACAACTACTGCTGCAATAGCGTATGCTGGACAAGCAGTAGTATTTGCGACAATCCTCGCTTTAATAGGAAGCGCATTATGGGTTTATACACTCACTAGATATTCAACCCAGTTAGCTTCAGCTGGTGGTTTCTACACATATGGAGCGGCAGCGTGGAGACGAAAAACAGTAGCTTATTATGAAGCTATATTTGAGGTAATAGCTTACTCTAGTCTAAACGCAGTTAATGCTTTAACTATATATCTCGTTCTTGACATAATTCTCCAACTATTAAACATAACTTTACCTCCTTACGCGCTAGGTTTGGCAATATTTGTGGGTTTAGCTTATCCTACAATAGCCTCATATCTTATTCACATCAGAAGGTTACTAAGTTATATTGTTAGTGTGAGTGCGACATTAGAGGTCATTTTCCTTTACGCTCTCTTTGCCTACGCAATGGCTACGAAAGGATTTAATCCTGCATATTTCATTCCCGCTCCAGGTACTTCGTTCGGCACAATAGGAACCGCAATGATATTATCTATTGTAAGTATATCTGGAGCTGGGGCTGCTACTTATCTGGGAGAAGAAACTAAGACACCCAGAAAGAACATAACAGCCGGTATATGGTTAGCCTTGATACTAGGAGGAGGAGCAATATTAGCTGGAACTTATGGTTTGGTAGCATTATGGAACGGCTCTTTTTCTTCACTATCAAATTATCCTCAGCCACTTTTATACGAACTCTTCAGATTCGGACTACCTATTGTTATGCTTGGACTTGCGTTGTCAGTAAACAGCTTGCTAGCATCTAACATAGGAACAACTGTAGGAGCAGCTAGAGTACTATTCAACTTAGCTAGAGAAAAAGTAATGCCTAAAGTTTTCGAAAAAGTCAATAAAGAAAATGAACCTATTGTCGCAATAATGATCGTTGGGCTGATATCAGCCTTATTCACATTAATCCCGTTGGTTGTTACAGGTTCACCAGAAAACGCGTTCACCGAAATAAGTGTTATATCAAGTATATTCTGGCTAAGCGGAAGGATAATTGATGGTTTTGGTGTCCCTCTTCTATACTGGTTCATAGGAAGACTAAATATAGCTACAGCTGTTATTCCAGTGGTCTCATCTTTGATTAACTTGATCGGCATAGGTCTATCAGTTCAGGTACCTGATACATTCCAAACAACAACACTAATAACTATCCTATCGGTAGCAACACTATGGTATATCTTAAAAGGTAGATACGGTAAGCCTGGAACGTTGGTAGTAGATGATAATAACGAATTGATAACAATCGATGAGTACTTAAAGAGATACAAACAAACGGCGAGAATAGCTTAAGGTTTTTCCAAGGAAAATATTAATTTTTCGACTTTTATTCCATCTATAATAAGACTCCTTAAACCTTTAAAATACACTTAATACAAATCATATAGTATGTCAAACGAACAACAAAAAGTGGAAGAACAAGAGAACATTTTCGAATTGCTTGAAAAAGCTAAGGACATATTCAAGCAGTATGGAACATTCTTAGGAGAGTTTAAAGCACAAAAAGTTGTATTCATAGGTGACACACACGGTGCAATTGATATTACTAAATACGCCTTTGACAACTTTTACGATAAAGTAGATCTAATGGTATTCCTAGGCGATTATGTAGATAGATACCCGCCTCTAGGTGTTGAAAATTTACAACTTATATTAGAAAAAATGGTTCAAACGGATGGTAAAAAGGTTCTGGTTTTACGCGGAAATCACGAGAGCCCAATTACAAACTATTATTACGGCTTCTATGATGAAGTGAAGCAAAAGTTTGGTGACGAGAGTGTGTATGAAAAATTCAAAGACTTCTTCTCTTACATGCCTTACGCAGCCGTAGTTAACGGATATTTTTGTGTTCATGGAGGTTTACCGTCTAAAGTTGATAGTGACGGAAATCTAGTCTTAGGTATTAATAGCGTAGATGATATTAAAAAATTGCCTTACCCAGATACTGAACCTTCGGATACTATAGCAATGCAGTTGCTTTGGAATGATCCAAGAGAAGGATTAGAAGAGCTCACATTTGTGCCAAACATAAGAGGTGAGGGAATTTACTACTTCGGGAAAAAAGTAGTGGACCAGTTCTTGTCACAAACAGGTCTTAAGGGGATTATAAGAGGGCACGAGGCAGTAGACGGATTTAGGATCGATATAGATAAAAAGATAATAACAGTGTTCTCTAGTGTATACCACGGTCAGTCTGCGGGAATATTGTACATAAATGAAGATGAAATAAAAAGAATATTTATAGGTCAGGATAAAACAATTTATGAACTAAACGGACTGTAAAAGAAATGAAAAATCAGTTTTAGCTTAAAAACATTTTTAACTGAAATGCTTCCATGTACCTTTCACTACCCAAACTGGTTCATCTACAACATCCAATTCTCTAGGCTCTACTTGTATACTCTCAATCGCTTTTTCATTTATAGAGACACCTATTCCAGGTTTCTCAGGAATTTTTACATGTCCGTTATCGACCTTAGTCTCATCATATATTATATCTCTCTTCCACTGAGGGAACCAATCGTAAAAGTTTTCCAGTAAATACAAGTTTTTAACAGTTGCACTTAACTGTAAGGAATAAGCGTTTTGGACAGAACCGAATGCATTATGAAAAGCCACTTCAACGTCATTAGCCTCAGCAAGACTTACAACCTTTTTACCTACAGTAATCCCACCGATATTGCAGAGGTCGGGCTGTATTATATCTACCAATCTTTCACCAATGTAAAACATTGCCTCCTTAAGACTCACTAATCTTTCACCTAGTGCTACTTTGAGCGAAGTCACAACAGACTTATATTTTCTCAAACCCTCTATATCCTCGTGGTGAACCGGCTCTTCCATAAAAACTGGACTGTATTTTTCGAGCCTTTTTGCTATAGCTATTGCACTATTAGCATTAAAACGTCCGTGATGTTCGATTAGTATATCCACTTGATCACCAACTGTTTCTCTTACAGCTCTTACCTTAGCTTCGGCTTCCTTCAATCCTTTTTCGTCAATCCAGTCATAATAAGGACCGAAAGGATCAAATTTCAATGCTTTATATCCCATGTTCACTACTCTTTTAGCCTTTTCAGCAAAATCTTCAGGATATACCGCATCTTGATACCAACCGTTAGCGTACACTGGTATTTTGTCCCTCACCTTACCGCCAAGTAATTTGTATATAGGGGCTCCTAGTTCTTTCCCCAGTATATCCCATAGAGCCTGATCTATTGCACTGGTAGCTGTAGCTGACTCAAAAGATCTCGCTAAGTAGAAGTCTTGTTTGTACCACTCATGGTAATTTTTCTCAGGCTCCTCTGCTTCTTTTCCTATATAACCCTTAGCTACTTGTTTTATAGTATTATATACGTTAATAACTCTAAGTGTAGGGACAGCTTCACCATATCCTATCATTCCATCTGAGGTCACTACCCTTACAAGTATCATTACTGAAGCCCATGTGGCACTCCCTTTTTCGGGATGAGCTAATAATATAGGCTCTATTTGAGAAATCTTTGACATAAGAAAAATCTCTATTCTACAGTTTTAAGTTTATCAAAACAGACAAAAAACGTTAGTAGGGAAAAATTAGCTAATCGGAATATAGTTCACTGAGATCTTAATGTAGTAGCCAGCTAAATTAGTGGTACTGTTTTGCGAAGCTTCAGCGTTAAATAACTCTTTATAGCCTTCACCGTTAACTAGGAACTCGGCGGTAAGGCTCTTTTCAGTTAGGGCATTATTAGATGTAAGGCTTACTAGTATTGCCCCACCATATTTGTTTATAATCTCTAAGATGCCACTGAACCCTCCTATACTTGTCTCATTTTCTTTGATCCACATAGTATTATTACTCGAAGAATAGGAGGTACTAAAGTAGTAATATAATCCTAATGATAGTGTACCGTTCTGAATATAAGTCAAGTTGTAAGGAATTACATTGGGATTGGATATTGGGGTTTCAAATGCTGAGAATTGTAACAGTATAGGATAGTTGCCTCTTATGACCATTGAGGAGTTTACTAACCCGCTTTCTAGTGAATATTCGCTAAACGTTTCATCTAGATATGCTTTCTCATATATATTATTAAAAGTCTGATATGCAGTAAACCTTCCTTCTTGTGTTACTAGAGAATATTCAGTACCGCTCTTAAACTTCAAAACTGCCGAGTAATTTACGAGGTAGTTCCCTACCTCTTGATAATATATTCCTGAGAACCCAGCAGTAAATATGGGCGTAGAGTCTACGTATCTTGTATAGCTCGTTAACAACTTGCCTGAGATAAGTGGATTAGAAGTGTTAACCCATAGCATTAATACGCCTGCAATATCCCAATCAAAAGCAGTAGACCCAGTGATCTGTAATGCCTCCCTCAGATTTGTGACATGAACCGTAATAACACCCTTATTACCTAGAGCTAACATAGGAGTAAGGTCGATTATATAAGGTGTATGAAATGCTAATGTATTAATGGATGGCATAGGTTTCCACCAGAATAGATCTATTCCTCCAGTATAGATAGTTTGGTACGGGTTTACCACACCGACAAGGCTACCATTGTAATATACTTCAATACTTCTCGTAGCAGGCTCATTGGTGTACCAGAATTCGTCAAGCCCTCCTCCTTCTTCATAAATCAGTAGTTTCATCATATATGTTCCGTTAGGAATATTAACTATTTGGCTAGTGGAGGGGTTTAAAGGATTGAGAGTGATATAAGAGTAGTTGTACTTAGACACGAAGAGAGGGATAAACATATTAGGTAAGCCCTTAGGTTCGATACCGGGATACAATAATAGAGTGATATTAAGATGGTAAACACCCGTTATGTTTAGCTTAGCATCATAGAAGTTCTCTATAACGGCTTGAAACGTAACATTTCTGCCCACTAATAAGTTCTCAAACATGGTTAAGTCTACAGAAGCGGTAGAATTATTGATCTCTTGAGTAGAGCCCCAAAATATAGGGACACCATTAATAAATATGTAAACCTGCCTATCGTATTGAGTACCGTTACTTTCCGAAATACTCACGTTCATTATAACCATGCTATAACTACCATTAGGAACATTAATGGTGAAGTTCTCTGGCGTCAAACCAGTGTTATTAAATATTGCATTGGTGGCTACATGAATTATAACTGGTGTAACGTTAGGAGGCTTTACCTCGTAGGCCTGGAAGGAGTAATACTTAGGATCTGTAAACCCTTTAAGGATAGGCGAGGTGATGTTATAAAAGAGTTGAGGCCTAGAGATTGTAAAGGTATTTTCATGAATATTTACACTATTTAGAGAGTAATATGTAGGAGAAAAAACTATAAGAAAAACTAAAAATGAAACAAAGAATTTTCTCATTTCATTTACCACTTTTACCACCTCCCTTCCTAAAGGTTATAATTATAGCTAAAACGGACAAGATTATAGCTACCAAACCTAACGATAACGCTAATGTTCTAGTTGAACTTACCGAAGAAGCTACTGATGACGATAAACTCTGGAACGGATATTGATTATCTACACTAAAGGAAAGATCGTAATACATACCATTATAAACCTTGAGTGAGACAGCATTCACTCCAGAAGGCATCTCGGTTGAGTTAAACGGTATCTTAACTTCTACTCCGTTAATTCCCTGACTTACACTAAAGTTCACCGGTTTACCATCCACTAGAACTTTTATGATTTTCAACACAGAGGTGTTATAATTGGTTATATTAGCCAATATGTAGGACGTAGGATAGGTGATTTGATTAGGGTAGGAAAGTTGAGGCGTTGGGAAGTTGCTTATTTTACTAACATTTATAAAACTCGTACCGGATGTAACTATACTGCTATTTACGTATTTCAGAGCTAGATTTATATTCTCAAAAGTTACCGAACTTAACGTTATATTAGAACCCATTGAGTATATTCCTACCTGATTATTCTCTATTTTCGTATTTATTAACTCTAAATTAGAATTTAAAGAAGTAAGAGTTGATATTGTTGATCCCTCTATAATCACAGTTGAGTTCTGAGATACTAGGGAACCTATTATTGAATTCTGTATCATATATTTTCCGTTTGAGAGATTTATAGCTGGAATATAAACTCCTTGAATCTCATAAGTACCATTTACTTCAGTTATCAACGGTAAATACATTATTTTTGATGAGCCTAGATTTAGTGATGGCAAATAAACATAAGGTTCAACCTGAACATACCCTCCATAAGATAGAGAGTTGTACCCATTATAGCTTGCCCCGGATATAGCTATTTTCCAAGGACCAGCTAGAGAGTATATAGAGTTCCCAGTATATACAGTAGCATTTATACCTCCCGGCACTCTAAGTAAACCCACCCACTCTTTTAATGTAGAGTTATATTGAAGTGGAACCTCGTTTTCAGACTCTAAAAAGATCTGTTGATTCTCGTTCTGATATGGTATTAGTGTAGCTGTAAATATACCAGTAGTTATCTCGGTTCCGTTAGGATAAGTTATATTAGCATAGACTTTTATGTATTGGCCTTCGAATACTTGACCTACGCTTTTAACATCTACAGATGCAGTTGAGGGGGAAACATAGAAGTAAGTAGTGTAATTCATCTCTTCTAAGCCTATAGACCCGTTATAAAACCCTACTACTACTCTATAGAAACCTGGTGAAGCATTCACTGGGACAGTAAAATTACCCTCTTGGAAACCAAACAAATTGTAGACGCCGAACTGGGTTGCTTCAGTTGCAGGTGTTAGGTTCACTTTACCAACTAAATTCCCCTTAGGCGAGTATATATATGCCGTTACGTTACTTGTGAATATACCTAATCCAAATTGATCATATGTAAAAGCTAATATGGTAACGTTCTGACTCGGTGAAATTGATGGAAATCCGTCATCAATAGGAGTAAAAATCAAAGTGATCAAGTTAAGCCCTCCTATGGTCTCATAAGAGAATGCACTGCCGTAGGTATCATTAACAAACATTACAAAAACTCCTTCTTTAGACGGAGTGACTACAGCAAATACCCCTTTATATAAACCTGGAGTGGAAGTAGGTAAAAGCGTTACGTTATATACCACAGCATTATTTTGAACGAAATGAGCTTCTAAGGATACATTGGCAGGGGTTAAATTAGGATAATACACACAAGCTTCGATAGAAAATGGAGAGTTAGGCGGTATAGATAGACCGTAGGGGAAAGGCACCGGTGAAATTATGTTAACTGAGAGACCTATGTCTATCTCATAAGCTCCGACTCCGCTTAATTTGCCAACTGTTCCGTTCACTACTATATACCATATGTTTGGAGGATTACTGGGTTCAATTGTGTATACTGCCTCCCAGTAAGAGCCGTTAAAGATCAGAGGTAACGAGGTAAGTAATCCCTTGGTCGTATATATGTAAGCATTAAAGCTTCCATTCGTAACCTCGGTTCCATTAGGATAGGATACCTTAGAAATAATCATGAACGTAGAATTATACATAAACCATGGATATTGAACGTTAGGTTCCACAGCTGTGACCGATACGTCCAGCCTTGGTATCGATTCATAATATTCAACAGCCTTAAGTAACCAGTAATAATCAGGAGACCCTAACCCAGTTACTAAGTTATAACCTGAATGAGCAGTATATAGCCCGTTAAACCCAAATGTAACTTGATGGAAAGCTTTCTGATATAATGTGGAGTTAGAGTATATCCAGTAAAGTATGTCATTCAAGAGCCCTATTGGCTTATGAGTCTGAGATATTATATCCGCTACAATACCAGCCCATATAGGAGAGGATAAACTAGTACCTCCTATTACTACCTGCTGTCCTAAGGCATATACTAATTCGCCAGTATAGGGATTAGCAACAGCTGCTACATCTGGACTTGACCTAGTTGAACCGTTGATCATTATTTGATACCATGGTTTAGGATAAATTTCGCTATAACCTCCGTCAGAAGCTGCATACGGGAAGAAGAACATGTTATCAAAAGACCAAGCTGTTTCATACCCGTAAGTTGCTGTAGAATTTTCTGTCGATAAATACCCTGATGTCACGTTAACGAATAATGTCGTTCCTCCTACTGCAGTTACAAAAGGACTTGTGGCTGGATAAGATACACCACTATAAGTTGAAAGCCCTCCTGCCGTTGCACCCTCGTCGCCAGATGATGCTAGAAAGGTTATTCCTTCAACAGTTCCTAAGGCGAAGTAATAATCCCAATATGGTGTATTTGGATAAGCTGTTCCCTGAGAAACGATAAACAGTCCAGATGCACCTAAAACGTTCTCAGGAATACCAAAACTCATCGACACTACTTGAGCAACATCATTAGAGACAATATAATCTATTGCCTCAGGGATAAACGTAACACTTGAAGGAACTACCAAATCGATGTGTGCAAAAGGAGCTATAGAATGAGCTGTTTCAACATCTAAAGCTGTCTCCAAATACCAACCAGTAGATAAACCGAAAATAGGATGATAAGGACCTATTGGAGTAATGGATATATTAGCTGAAGGTAAATGAAACTCCTTATCGAATAAAGCAAGGTCTTGTAATATTGTTGGATCCCCGTAAGCATCAATTATCGCTATTGTTACATTCTTTCCTCCTTGTGTAATGTTATAAGCACCAACTATATCTTGAGGAGTGTACATATTAGCGGCGAATGATAGATACTTAAACCCAGTCACGTTAGCTATTGCGGAATTAATATAAGGTATGAGAGTATTCCCCTTTACTTTTCCTAACTCGATCAGGTTTAGTTGATAGTTTACGTTAGTATAGTTAGTTAGACCTTGAATCATAACACCACTAAATTCGGACGGAACTATTGGTTCTGTCACAGGCATATAATAGAAAACATTACCATCTTTATATAGAGCTAATTTAGTATGGAACGCATCTTCTACTTGATATACATATCCTTCAGCTATAATGGCGAAGGGACTCTTATAGACAAGTTGGAAACCATTTTCATTCAAGAATTTTATTATCTGATCCTCCTTATCCTTTTGGGCAAACATTGAAAATAATTGCGGAGTAGGAATTGGCTTTATCTGACGGTAAGCTACTTCCTGAGCTAATAAGTAAAGTTCATTCATATTTTTAGGCGGTATGAGGATGCCTATACATATTGGTTGTTGAGGGTTCAAATAGCCTATAAGTTGTGAGTTCCCAATTTCTGGTCCTACATAAGATGCATAAGTATTTGTAGATATGGCAAAGAATGTTAACAGATCTAACATAAAAAGTATTAAAAGAATTACCGAATGTAGTTTTATCATATCATAAAACGTTTAAGTAAAGTAATATAAAAACGTTAAACTAAAAGCTCACTAATGTATTTTCCATTTAGAAACCAGAAAGGATAGAAAAATAAGGAGGTGAGTCACAGAGAAAAATCTTTTAGATTAAACTTAACAGTTTATGTAGTAAATCCTGACTGATCACCTAATACTCATCTTCATTGCTTCTTCTCAAATGTAGTCTGAGGACTTCTTTTTAGGATAAACTACATAGAGAATGTATTCTGGAACTAGACCCTTTGTCTTAAGCCTTGAGCTTACTTTTAAGAAATAATACTAACTAAGTGTTCTTATGAGTACTTATTATTGAGGGAGAAGAAATAGTTTAGGATAAAATAAAAATGATAATACGAAGAAAGATCCATTATTCGATCGCAAGAACTTTTAGATCACGCTGTTATTAACAGCTGGTTTTAACATAATATCGGTTAATCTAGTATTACTACTAACTTTAAGGATCATGAGGAGCGAGTAGAAAAGGAGTTTTTCGGTGAGACTTTTCAGTTTACCTAAATAAATCGGGGCGTAACAGACTTTATATGAAAAAATTAAAGTAAGTCACTGAGACACTTCTATCTTTTCCCTTGAGGCTTCCTCTAGGGGTTTCAGCTTAGGCTCTGGAATAAGTGCATACGTTAGTATGGCTCCTATCACGCTCAGTATTGCGAGCATTATAAGTATTTCCTTTATCCCTATTGCAGCTAATAATGATGGAAATAAATATGTGGCTATTGCAGCACCAAACTTTCCAGAAGCTGCTGATATACCATGACCAGTTGTTCTAAATTTAGTTGGATAAACTTCAGCTGGGATTACAAATGTAGTAGTGTTTGCACCGAAATCTATGAAATAGAAAGATAAGGAGTAAATGATAAACGCTAACGTCGGAGCTATAGTGAAACCTTCTACCTTTGTCCCTTTCACCACCATAACTGAAGCTACCACAACATAAATTATTGCCAGAACGATAAATCCTTGAAGTTGTATCAATTTTCTACCAAGCTTATCTAACAAAGCAACAGCAGTAAAGTAGCCTGGTAATCCTGCTAAGAAAGGTACTCCACCTAAGAACAATGCTTTAGCTAAATCGGACTGAAACTCGCCTAGAGATAATGTGGTTGCATGGGAAGGGAACGGGCTCCCGAACACTGGAGCTAAAGCCGAAGAAGAGTATACACCAGTTCCATAAAGGGCTATATCGATTAAAAACCACGATCCGGCAGTCCCTATCAGAACGGGCCAGTAAGTAGATAAGAACTCATTAACTCCTTTATGTCCGCTTCTCACGTTAGAGTTTGCCTCAATATCAGTTCCTAAATATTTAGCTGCCTTCTTAGCTTCTTCTGTGCTACCCTTAACTAAAAGAGAGTATCTAGGAGTCTCTGGGACTTTCCTCCTCAGATATATTACCGTTGCTGCGGGAATAGCTCCTACTCCTGCCATTACTCTCCAGGCTATATCGGGAGGAAATATAGTGGCCGATATAACACCTACAGCAAGTGCAGCTACTGAACCTATGCCCTGGTTAGCAAAGACTAAGGCGACTAACTTTCCCCTATCTTTTACGTTTGCGTATTCACTCATTATTGTAGCAGATATTGGATAATCTCCACCTATTCCTAGTCCCAGTATAGACCTGAAGAATATGAGCGAAGGTAAGTTCCATGCAAATGCACTTAACAAAGCACCAATTGTTAGCAAAGATGCCTCAATACCGTATACGGCTTTCCTACCTAATTTATCTCCTAAAAATCCGAAGATTAGTTCGCCAAGTACTGCAGTTATTATCGCTGATGAACCCAGAAGACCTGTCCAAAAGGCGCTATTAGGGCCTATTAAATAATTTGTGAAGCCGGGCATTGACATTCCGTAGTATTTATACGCATCATTAAACGTAGCCAAGATAAAGGATATAACTAATAAATCATAGGCATCAGTAAAAAAACCCATTCCGGCTGTATACCATATCTTTATGTGGTTGAATGTTAACTTTAGAGAATCCATATTCTTAAAGGGACTGTTTGACATTTCGAAGTCCTATAGTCGATACATAAATATAATATTTACCTTAGTAGTTTATATTTGAAAATATAGCCTATTGTCAACTATATATTTTATATAGTATTTAAATTCTAGTAAATTATCTACACGCTAAAATCTCTTACGGAAACCCTAACTTTGAAGAACTATAAACTTAGGACAATTACTCATTACTCTATGTCAAAAGATACCTCCAACAACTTTTTTGTATTTCTGTACCTCCACTTATCTCCTATGATCTTACCTATCTCTCCAGTGGACTTAGTGTGTTCTTTGTTACATGCGTTTATATTCCAGTCAGGTGGGATAATGACTATTTTTAGTATTTTAACCTCTGATGGAACAGGGAAGAGATCGTAGATCTCGTCACCGTATTTCCTTTCAGCTTCTTCTCGAGATAATTCCTCTATGATTATTGGAATGTTTTCATTTACCTTGAAATTTGCCAACTGGAAAACCTTTTCCATTTCTTCATCTGTGGGCTTTCTTTCGGACACGACTGTTATCCTGCCGTGGTTACCGTTAGCGTAAGTGCTTGCCGTCCACTTAGTTCCCAAAACCTTTCTCAAAGCACCCTTCACTATATGCAATGCCGTATGTGTTCTAATTTGAATATCCATATAAAGAATGTTTTACGTTTAACAATATAAAAAATTATATTGTTTAATATATTATTTATCGACTGAGGACTACTTTATTACCAGTACCGGTACGTGAGATTTATTTAAAATAGCTTGAGAAACGCTACCTAGAACTATCCTCTTTAATCCAGTCAACCCCCTACTAGCGGTAACTATAATATCACACCCTATTTTACTGCAGTATTCTATTATTGCATCTGGGACGTCTAAACTTTCTAATATATCTGTCTTTACTTTAAAATCGGATAATTCCTTCATAACCTCCTTCTGTGCTTCTTCCGCCTTACTTCGTTCCTCAATTATTTTCTGCTCTGGAGATCTAGGAGGTTCTTTAACTACTGTCACTAAATAGACCTCGTCTTCCTTCTTTAATATTTTAGGTAAAAATGATATTGCTTTTTTTGAATACTCAGATCCGTCATAAGCTACTACGTATTTCATAAATCACCTTTCTCTCAGAATAGTATATAAATGTTGACAAGTAGAAGTTAAAAATAGTTTAGATTACACATAAGTATTATTAAATTTTATTTAAACCAATGTCTTTCAATAATCGAGATTATAAAAATATTTTAACATTCCTCGTAAGCCTCTTTGATAAGTTCTCTATCCAAATCCACATCTAACTTCTTCGATACACGGTAGTTTTCGTGAATTACATGAACCTCTATATCGTCGCTTTTAGCCCCTTCTAAATCGAAAGTTAAGTACTGTACCGTACTAAAAGCCTCACCTTGCTCTCTACCGGCTTCCGGCATTCCTTGAATTAATTTATCACCTACTTTCAGAAACACTGAGTTATATATCCCCTTTAGCTCCTTAAAGACCTTCAACAAGTCTTCTTGGTCAAAGGCGTTAATATAAAGAGTAGCCTTTATTTTACCTCCGCAAGGCAGTAAATCACTGTAAATCTTTATTTCTCTCTCGATATCTTCTTTCTTCTCCAGCCTGTCAAGATACACCATCTCTTGAACTTGTTGTAGTACAGTATCTCTGTTCTCGAAAAGAAGTGTCAACCTATTTCCTAAATCTATCCTTCTTCTACTTTTTACCTTAACTATGAATTTAACCCTCTCCATTCTGATCTTTGCGTATTCGTTCCAAGGAATTATATCATGAAGAGTTATTTTACCCATTTTTCATCGCCTCCCTTATAACTTCTAATGGGTGAAGGGGTCTTCTTCCGCTCGCTTTAGTAATTTGAAGCCCAGCTAGTGGGCACTCGGTCATAAATACTTCAGCCTTACTCTCCTTAAATGCGGTCATCATTTTACTCCCTACATTTTTAGCTTTCTCATAATTTCTCAATCCCCATCCCCCATCTATTCCAGAGCAACCCTTGTCTGAGATCTCTATCTTGGCTCCCATTCTCCTTACTAAATTCACCCCACTGTAACCCACTTTCAGATATTTCAAGTGACACGGCGGATGGTAGAAAACAGACTTAGGGAATTTCCCTCTTACTTGTATTTTTCCCTCACGTTCCAGCTTTAATAAATACTCTAGCGAGTCATACACCTTTATCTCATCCTTACCTAGTATTAACGGGTATTCCTTGGATAGCATTAACGTACAAGTTGGGATAGGGGACACTATATCGTAGCCTTCACTGACAAGTTTTTGCATTAACGCATAATTATGTTCGGCATTCTCCTTTAGCCTCTTCACGTCACCTACATCTAGCATAGGTGCTCCGCAGCATTTGAACTCCTTGACTATCTTTACTTCTATTCCCAGATTTCCGTAAACCTCAAGCAATGCTTCGCCGACCTCGTGGTTAAAGTTGTCCACTAAACAAGTGTGGAAAAGGGCTACCTTCTTTATCGGTTTTTCAACCTTCACGGGTTTTGCTATGAAAGTAAATAACTCCTTTTTCATCTCCGGCATCGGTGCGTCATCACTTATTCCCATAAGCCTCCGACTATGCGGATACATCTTAACAATGAAGCCTCTACCTATCTTAGTATAGTCGAGCATCTCGTTTAAAAATTCCCTGAGCGTTAACGGCTTTCTGCCCTTATAACTTAACCAAACCCATTCCATCAAGTCGGCAAAGTCCATTTCAAACTCATGTGGTGGTGTGTAAGGACAGTTTGTATAACACATTTTACAATGGAAACAGTCAGACGCAATATCAACGGCATCCTCATATGTCAGGTTTTTGGGTCCCTTGGAGTCGGTTAGCTTAAAAAGTTTCGGAAAGGCGTAACAGTAGTTAAAGCAAAGCCTACACCCGTGACAAATAGAGGCTTGTCTCACAAACTCTGATGTGATTAAAGAAGTATCAAAAAAAGACTTGTCTTCTGGGTTCAACACCAGTTTCATTGCTCTCCCTTTAATATCTTAAGTACGTTCTGGAATTTTTCAGCATGGCTTTTCTCTGCTCTCGCAAGGGTCTCAAACCACTCGGCTACTTCATTAAATCCCTCTTCCCTCGCTACCTTAGCAAAACCAGGGTACATCTGGGTAAACTCGTAAGTTTCTCCAGCGATTGCAGATTCTAACATCTCTTCTAAAGTTCCTATGGGCTTGTCAGTAGCTGGATCTGTTAACCCTCCTTGTCTTATGAAGTCTAGGTGACCGAAAGCGTGGGCTGTTTCTCCCTCGGCAATACTCCTTAATAACTGAGCTATTTCTGGATAGCCTTCTTCATCCGCTCTCTTGGCGAAGTAGAGATATCGTCTGTTAGCCATCGACTCTCCCATAAAGCCGTGTTTAAGGTTTTCAGCTGTTTTAGTACCTTTTAGGTTTACCATAGTTATTAATTATTAATTATTCTGAATATAAAAACCTTTCTAGTTAAAGTTTATTTTTAATTAAAAATAGTTCTAATTACCAAAAGGCTAGATCAAGTGCTATACTACCTACAGCTTTAACGACGTCCTTAATAGAAATCACACCTACTACTTTACCTTCTTTATTTAGGACTACGAGATGCCTAATTCCTCTTGAACTCATTAGTGCCACAGCTTCGCTTATGTCAGCATCACCATCAACAGTAACGGGGTTTTGGCTCATGATCTGGTCTATTGAAGATTCTAGAGGAATCCCGTCAGCTATTGCGTAAATTATGTCCCTCTCTGTCACTATACCTATTGGATTATAATCTTTGTCAGTAATCACTATTGAACCTACGCTTTCCCTTTTCATTATCTCTGCGGCTTGTTTGATGCTTATTTTGGAATTAGCTGTGACTGGTCTTCGATTTACGAGTTGGAGTATTTTCATATATTATTATCATTCTCACCTACATTTTTATTTGCAACGTATCTGATTTTATTCCTCTCTCTTATTTCCTCAACGTATCCAAGACTTATCAGTTTCTTAACCCTCCTATAGGCCGTAGTTCTAGGCAGGCCCGTAATCTTACTAATTTTAGCTAGAGTATCTGCCCCTTGTCTTATTGCTTCTAGAACTATTTTGTCTCTTTCATCTAGATTGTTATTATCTATTTCTACTTCCACACTATCTAGATTTTCCTGGACTTTTTCTTTTCTAAAATTTTTGAGTAATAAGTAAGCAAGTGTTATTGTGGAAGTTACGCTAATTATCAGTAATACTACTAACATAGTAAAAAGCCCGTTTGTATTTTGATTATACTTTAAAGTTGAAGCAGAAGGTGAAAACACTATAGTTATATTTGAACTATAGAAAGTAAGATTTAGAAAGCCGCTTTGTGTTATGGTAGATGATATCGGGGCTGGATACAAGTATAGTAACTCAGTCTGATAAGGTAGTATAATACAAATTGAGGAGTTATAAGGTTGTGAAATCTTTATTACTCCGTTAATTTTAGCTTGATAACTTAGAACAGAATCGGGATTAGCTAGAAAAACCTTATTATTCTGTAATATGAAATGAGAACTAGCCTGTAATCTAGTTATGTTTTGCAATGGAAGATATACTACTGATTGATTATAAGTCCTTATTATTACAGTCCCGTTATAAAATATTGTTTCAGCAACTGAAGAGGAGACTCCAGTAGATAATATAGATAGGGTTATCAAAAATGAGAGAAGCGTTACTGAGCCCAGTAGTTTCACACGTTATAATAAAACAACTAAGGAATTAAATTTAACATAAAATAGGGAAGTAGAAGGAAGAAAAACCTATCTTAATGTAACAATCTAGGCATTATAATTATCGCAAAGATCATTAACGAGAAAACTACTAAACTAACAAGTATATAGATCTTATCTCTCTCCGTAGAATATATTATTATTTGTTCTCCGACTATTAGAACAGGCAAGGAGATTAATATAATTAGACCGTAAAGAGAAATATTCAAAGGATTGTTAAGGTTAAAGATATCATTAATATTCGATGTATTATATGCGTATATGTTAACAGAGGAGTTATTGTGCAACGCTACGAAAATTAGCATTCCGCTTACAATTAGTATAGAAGATATAATAACCCCGTATCTAAGTGTTGAACTTATGACCTTCCTTTCATCCAAAAATACCAAGCCCCCTCAAAATTAGCTGGATTCCAAGAGCTACTAATACTAAAGTAAATATTTGCCTTAACCTTCTACTCAAAAATCTATTTAAATACCTTGCTCCTAACGAAGAACCCAAAAATACACCAGGGACGGTAGCCGCGATTATTATTGGATCTATGAGACCTAGTGCCCAATATACTCCTGAGCTAGTTGCCGCTGTTACACCAATCATAAAACTGCTAGTAGCGGTACTTACTTTAAAAGGTAGGTTCATTCCAATATCCATAGCTAATACTTTTAATGCACCAGAGCCTATACCTAATAATCCTGAAACGAGTCCAGCGATATACATTCCAGCTAGCCCAACATGATATCTTACTCCATGATAACGGATCTTTTGTTTTAAAGCTTCGTCGTAATACTCTCCTTGTAACCTCATTAATTTTGATAATCCGTCTGGACTTACATATGCTGGAACCTCACTAGACATTCTTATAAAATTAGGTATAGTTGAAAATATTAAAACTATACCGAATATTATGTCCAAAACTGTAAATAACTTATACTTTGCAACTAAAAATTCTAGGAATGAACCAGTTATAGCACCAGCAGTTGTAGCTATTTCTAGAGATATAGCAATCCTCATATTAGCTATTCCAGCATTTAGATACCTAGATCCTGAAGAGGCTGAAGTAGATATTGTAGAAATTAGGCTTGTTCCTACTGCGTAAGGCACTGGAACGCCTAAAAATAGAACTAATATTGGCGTTAATACTACTCCTCCACCCAAACCTGTCAAACTCCCTAGTAATCCTGCGACTATCGCTGATAAGAATAGCAAAACCAAAAATAACTCAACTAACATTTCGATAACTCACATTCCTATTAGTGAATTAAAATTTTTTCTTAATTTTCATAAAAGCGTCACTATGATCGTTATTTTATTAAAATTCCAAACTGTAATTTTTATAAGATTTTAATTAAAGAGTGTTAATATAAATAAGAGGTGACAATCTTAAAACCAATAGATTAGAGTATTAAAGTATGTTAGAGCCATTACAGTTTTTTATTACGATAGTAATTATAAGTGCTCTTTCTGGTATTCTTGGTGCATTAACCGGCCTAGGTGGAGCAACATTTCTTGTCCCTATTTATACCTTATACATGGGAATTCCTATAGTTTATGCTTCAGGAGCTAGCTTAATTTCCACAATAGCAACATCTAGCGGTGCTGCTAGCGCATACATTAAAGATAGAATCACTAATATCAGAATAGGAATGGGATTAGAGATAGCAACTACTTCTGGTTCTATTGTGGGTTCCCTAACGACAGCCTATATTTACAAAGAAAGGGGTTAAGGGGGCAGAAAGCCTCACCTCTCTGAGGCGGCGATGGATAGCCCCTTATATTTAAATACTTCTTTGCCAAAATTTTTCTAAGTGACGCTAATGACGCTCTTCCCCAGCTCGATTGAGGGCTTAATGGGACTGTGGGAGGAGCAACCATCATCTCCCTTTTCCTTCAAGGGACTAGAGCTTAGCAATGAAAGTCCCCCTTTCAAATGGGAGTGGTTCTCTGAGCCACTCAACTGCCCACCAAATGAGAGATGTAATCCCGAATCAATGGTGGGAACGATGAGCCCTCTGGAAGGGAACCCTCGACCCTTCCAGGGCGGGGAGGAAGTCAGTCACACAACTTACAGTTTATCATATACATAGTTTTCGGTATAGTCTTACTCTCGCAAGTTTTTGTCCAGATATCTAAATCTAAATATGAACTTCCCAAAGCCGTAAAACCGGACTGGACTACTAAGGTATTCGGATTATACGGAAAATATTATGACACCGCCCTAAATAGGCAGGTCGAATATATAGGAATAAGATGGTGGCTTGGGGAAATAATAATGTTTTTTGCAGGGTTTATCTCAGGACTTTTAGGAATAGGATCGGGTGCGTTAAAAGTTCTGGGTATGGACTGGGCTATGAACTTACCTATGAAGGTAAGTACCACTACTAGCAATTTTATGATAGGGGTTACAGCAGCTACTGGTAGCTCGATTTACTGGTTATTTGGGTATATTCAGCCTTTCCTATCCGCTGGAACAGCTATTGGAGTTCTTATAGGAGCTTATATAGGAACTAAAATTTTAGTAAGAATTACCAATAAATCCATAAGATATATCTTTACAGCGATTCTGATATTTTTAGGAATACAAATGATAATGAGAGGGATGGGGTTTGGATTTTAATGACATTACAGGATACGCTTTAAGAATAGGAGTAGTACTAAGTGCAATATTTATAGTACTAGGCATAATCTTCCTTTTTACTTTTCAAGGTTCAAACGGATTTAGCATAACTCAGATAGCATCTCCTAACTCAATAGTTAACAGTTCCATTTTTATGCCATACGAAATTCCTTCAGGGTTACCTATCCTTCGTCCTCTAGATTATATATATTTAGGACTAATGATCTTAATAGCAACTCCCGTGATCAGAGTACTCTTAGGAATTATCCAATTTGCTATAGAAAGAAATAAGTTATATACTATTATAACAATTGTTGTATTCTTTAATTTAATGTTTGCAATTTTCTTATTACCCATATTAATAGGTAAATAGCGCATCTTTCTCAATGATTTTTGATGATTTTTCATTAGTTTTTACTTAATATTATATGTAATTCTTTACTTATCAGGAATCAATCTATCTTATAAAAATTCTATCTTGTGTATATAACAATGTATCCTATTCTTCATCAATCGAACTTACACTAATATTAACGGAAATTTCACTTATATTTAAGTACCCAGAATAAACCACACTGAATTCCTCTTCTACTTTATAAACACCTTTATCTAACTCACTAGTAACAGATGCATTATGAATCGTTAAGATTATTACTTTTTCTTCATGATGTCCTTCGTGTATTAATGTTATTATTACTAGTGCATAAGTTATATTGTTACCGTTATTAACTAGAGAGAAAGTGACTTGAGAATCATGTGTTAAGACCAATTTTACGGAACGTGTAAAAGATGATGTATGAGAATTAATTGAAGAGTAAGAACTTGCAAAAGAATTAGTAGAAATATTCCTAGCATAACCTATGTATTGAGTCTGCATTACGTGAGACAATAAATAAGCTAAGTAAACATTAGCTAGCACGGAGATTATCAAAAGAATCGCCAGTAATTTAGTATTCACAAATAAATACTGTGAAAACGAAGTTTAAAAGATATGGTTAAAGCAACAGTAGGAATTCCTAGTTTGTTAAGAAAATCTTTACATAAAACATTAAGGGCATTGATGCAGCAGTCAGAAGACGATTTCGATATTCTAATCACCTATAAAGGTAATTTAACACGTGAATTTGAAGAATACGAAAAAGTTCTTAACATAAGATTTCTAAAACAAAAAGAAGGACTTTTTGAGGAAGGATTGAATTTAGTTTTAGAAAATGCAGACGGAAAAATACTATTAACTACCGATGATGATGCAATTCCGGACAAAAACTGGGTTATGGAGCACGTAAAATTCCACGAGAGTAATAGAGACGTAGGAGTTATTTCAGGAGAAATTATAGGAAAGAAATGGATCAATTATCCTAATAGTTTATACATGAGATTCAAAAAGACAGACTTCATGCATGAATATTCACCTGCCTTCTCCGAATATAAAGCGTATTTAACAAAGACGGGTTTCAGTGTTGACAGAGAGAAAGGTTACGGCAAAAGTATTGCAATAGCGGGGGTAAATATGAGCATTAAAAGAGAAGTGTACTCGAAAACAAGAGTTCTAACTTATAGCTTAAGAGGAAGTTATAATGAGTCTTATATTGCTGTAAATGCAATAAAATTAGGTTACCATTCAGTTGTGATGAAAAAAGCTAAAGTAGTACACTTAGACAATGACTCCTTATCTAGACCATTGAATAACGATTGGGAATTAAGAATCGAAAAATTTACTTCTCCTTATATGTTTAACTTTCTTTTACCTATAGATTTGGAGTTATTAAGGAGGTTACTTGACCAAGTTGAAATGGAGGAAGAAAAGATTGGAATAAGCATGGCAATTGAAGGAATTGAAAATAAATTACCCCCCAAGAAATTTAGGGAGAGGTTGAAAGAGATAATTGAAAAAAGTAGAAATATGTATTACGAAAGGTAACAAAGCAGGAATTAAGGGCGAAAAAGAGGAAGAAGTTCTCTACGTCGAAAACAACTCAATCAAAAGGACTAACAGTATAAAAGAATGTATAGTTACGGATTTCTCAATAAGCACTGATCTTCTAACTTTTCGCAAAATAGAAATTAAGTTACCATTCTCTAGTGATGAACTAAACCTCTTAAAGGCTCTTTATATCGTAACTGGAAAGGCGAAACATGAAGTGTTAACTTATGATAAAAAAGTGAAAATCCACGTTGATATACCGTTCAGGGAACTAAAACTCAGCCAGAATATAGAAGTAAAATTTACAAGGTTCTGTGGTGATTACGGCTTACTTTTCCCTCACTATTGTATTTCCATGAACAATTTAGCGATCTACGGGCATAATAGAGAAAGGGTTATAGAAGCTTACGTTACCCTCAAGGAACTAGTGGAGGAGGTAGGAAAAGTTTTATTAAAACTCAAAGAAGAGGAAATTGAATGAGTTTTAGCAAAATTATCGATTATTATTCATACGTCATTGCACTAACAATATTATTTATAATCATAGCTCTAGCTTTTGGACCTTTAGCACCAATAGATGAACCTACGCATTTCCCTAATTACGACCTACAAATTCCAGTAGGTTTGTCTTTCTCCGGCTTTATCCTTCTTATGTTCTTCATTGTTTTCACTGTCCTGTTCTGGGGATCTAAAAACATGATGATTAACTCATTAATCGATGCCTCTGCTCTTTCGTTTAGCATAATAAATTACCTGAATTTTTATTTAATCTATACCATTTGGAAACCAGAAATGATAATCCTTCCCTTCTTTTTTTATATAAAATACGGTGCAGCACCACCAGAATTGGTTCTTGACTTCGGTCAAATAACACTTGTAGTATTTTTTTATAGATTATATAGAAGACTTAAGTCTAGTTAATCTTTTTAGTAGTAGACTCTAACCACTTTTATGCAATGGAGGAATCAGCTCATTAAAATTTTAGTTATATTAGTAGCTTTAGCAATACTTTACTATCTAACGGGAGTTATCTTAACTTTACTAATACCAAACCTACCGAAGTCAATTATTTCAACAGTATCTCAGATAGAGCCAGACATAAAGACTGGAATCAGCGTTGTTATTGTTGCTATAGGAGGTTATCTGGTAATAAGGTTGATTCAACAACTACTTTCAATGACACTCCTTGCCAAACTTGAAAGAGGGGTAGCGAATATTATAAAATTCTCTCTAGATGTAGTGTTCTACACTATATTAGTTCTGGCTATACTTACGACACTTCACGTAAACCTCACAGGTGTCGTGGTGGGAGGTGCTGTAGGCGGTATAGTAATAGGCCTTGCGGTTCAGACAGTAACCTAAAATCTCCTTTCGGGTGTTTTAGTTACATCAAGCAGGACTCTAAGTCCAGGTGATTCAGTATCGTTAATTTCTTGGATTTGGGGATCTCCCATTATAGGAGAGGTAAAGAAAGTCTCTCTACTCTTTGCAGAGGTTCTTACTATTAACGGGAACCTAGTAAAGATACCTAACTCAGCCTTTTTGGGTAACACAGTATTCTATAAACTAGAGAGAACTGAAGGGGATTAGTTTATCCATTACAAGTCAATGTCAATGCTGATGTGGAAGGAGTGAAAGTTATGGAGAGAGCTAAGGATATCCTGAAGGACTACCTTAAAGACGAGAACCAAATTCCTAAGATAGTTTTTCCAGTAAAAACGGAGGAACAAACGTTTTTACGGTAATTATAAACTTAAATAACGTAAACAATCTTAACGATTTGATTAACACAGTAAATAAGGCTTTTGACCAAGCCTATTGGCAAATTAAGAACGGGAAGCGAACTTAAGTCTATACAAAATATATGTTATAACTACTATAATGAATACTATAAGTATCACTTCTGAGAACTTCTCGGCCAACGTGATTACGTAATCAACTTGTTGGTAAAGCATAAAACCTGCATAAGTTAACGAGGAATCCCAGATTAAATGACCTAGAAATGTGAAAATTAAAAACTTTGCTAAATCCATCCCAGCCAATCCAGCCGGGAATGATATTAACGCCCTAAACTCAGGAACAAACCTGAAACCAAACACAGCCACTACACCATACTTTTGAAACCATATGTTAAGTAGTCTTTCCTTCTCCTCGTCAAACATAACGTATCTTCCAAACTTCCTTACGAATTTTGGCCCTAGCTTTAATGCTAAATAATAATCTACAATAGACCCCATTAGGCTTCCGATTGTCCCTATTAATACTCCTACAACTATATCGAGATAACCAAGTTTCGAGAAATAGCCAACCAAAGGCATTATAACCTCACTGGGTATTGGAAAACCTATCCCTTCAAGAATCATTAAGGCTAAGATCGTGATGTAACCAGAAATTCCTTTAAATACATACATCGGTAGTCTTTTTACCGGTAAAGCATAAAAAGTTCTTTGCTATGGACACCGCTGTAACCAGTCTATTATATCTGGGCGTATTGCTACTAGCAGCTAAGTTGATGGAAGAGCTATTTGGAAGACTTAACCTCGTAAGATTTGTAGGGCCAATACTCATGGGAATTATCTTAGGCCCTGGTCTTTTGAACCTAGTGAAACTTAACGACATTGTATCGTTTATTGCATCGTTAGGAATAGTATTTTTACTTTTCCTCGCAGGAGCTGAGGAAATAGGTGAAAGATTTAACGTAGATAAAAAAGACTTACTAACATCACTAATAGAGATAATAATACCATTAATAGTGATCTCGTTAACCTTGTATTATTTAGGGATGTTTGATTTAGTTATTGTAATACCTTTGGTAATGACTAGTGTAGGACCTTTAACAAGACTACTTACAGACATAGGTATAGCGAAGGAAAAGTTAGGTATAAAGATCTTTAACCAATCAGTACTAAACGAGATCATATCGATCTTCACGTTCTCGATAATTACCCACCTTTCTCTCTTACAGCTTATAGGCACGGTATTACTTGTAATCTTAATAACCGTCTCAGGTAAGTATATAGCGAAAACACTAGAAGCTGTAGAGGGGTATTTTAAAGTTAGGGAAGTAGAATTCGCAACAATAATATCAATTATACTTATCGTAGGTTTCTTTGCGGACATTTACGGATTCAACTCGGCTATAGCCGCCCTTTTCTTGGGCTTTTTACTCAGAGACTACTTTGCAGACAGACCTCATCTAAGAGAGAGATTACATGCCTTTACCTACGGCTTTTTCGAGCCTCTTTTCTTCGTGAGTATAGGACTATATTTTGTCAGGATAACTCCGCAACTCCTCTTCTTATCGGTAGCCTTGTTCTTAGCCGTCATCACAAGTAAGTTCGTCTCGGGTTTTCTAATGGCGAAAGTTCATAACATAGACCCAATACTTAACGGAATAGGAACATCGGTCAAAGGAGGAGTTGACGTCTCCTTGCTGATCACTGCATTGTCTTCAACACTTATATCTCAATTTCAATACTCTTTCACAACATTAACTATAACTTACGTTGCACTCTTCTTCCCTCTCATATTTAGGTTGAAGTACGGAAGACCTAAAACTGAGACTAAGAAAAAATTGAATCTAGGTATACCAGTAAAAGAGGTAGTAGAAGAAAAAGTGTTTGTAACATGTGGTGATAATTTGAGACAAGTAGTAAACTTAATGAACGATAAGAGAGTTAGAGCATTAGTAGTAGTTAATGAGGGAATGAGACCTATATCAGTAATCACTACGGCTACTTTATTAGAAATTGATCCAGCTTACTACGAGAGATTAAACGTTTGCGATGTAGGATTAGAAGATGTGGAAATTGTAAGCGAGCAAACTAAGGTGATAGATGTGCTTCGAAGGTTCAGAGAAACGGAGACATCAGTAATAGCCGTAGTAGATAGAGAGGGTAAACTATTAGGTGCAATATATGAAAGAGAACTACTAAGAAAAGTAATCCAATAAAACTTTTTGGTATAAAATCAAGACGTTTTACTTAAAAAACGCTTAAATGATGGAAACTACTCTGGAGGAATTTCTTTGAACAATATACTTAGATCTATTCCTTTTCTCTCATTATAAATGTAGGCTATCGTGTAAATTGCAATACCAGAAGCATAAATTACCGCTAACGAAGCCAGAGTAGGTAAGTTTATCGGCAATAGAACTGGATTACCCCATGTAATAGCAAGAATATATATTAGGAACGCAAACACACTGAACCCTATTATGCTGACTATCGGCACTTTACCTATGGTCTTTCTATAAACTACTGTATTCCTGAACAAATTAGCCCTTAAGAAGGGCATAAGAGCTATTGAGAGTGCGAAAACAGCATATCCTATCTCGAACACGACGGTTGTATCTACAATCGCTATTGGAGTATTAAATGCGTATAGTAAAACTCCTATTTCACCTAGTATTCCCACTAGTATTGTAGCCTTAACTGGAGCCTTTAGATTTTCGTTGACGTCTGCTAGCCATGCAGGCATTATGCGGTCAAAAGACCACGCAAACAAATACCTGACTAACGCTACAACTAGTGGTGGGTTGCTGTAGAAGTTAGGTAACCATAGGGCTATGAACATAATAATGAAGAGGGGTAAACTATGTGTCGTTATGAACGCGAAATAAGGAGTGAAGTTACCTATACCCTGTAAGGTGTTATATACTGTATCATTTACCCCGTTATTACTTATATAGCTCCATGCGGTTAGAAACTTGTAACCGAAAGCATTTAAGTTAAGATAAGTAAAGACAATATAGTAAATTGCTATAATCAAGATCGAAACTATAGTTGCATACAACACGTTTTGTTTAGGCTTTTTCATTTCACCACTCCACGACGCAGGTAAGTTATACCATGTATAATAGTACCACACCACGGGTCCTGCCAGCACAGTAGCATAAAGTGTAGGATAAAATGATAAACCGTTAGAAATAGCGTCATTTATCACTTCATTATATGCGTCGGCTATTCCAGTATTCTGTGCTAGTGCATTAGCAAAGTCCGAAGGGTGAATAGTAACTAAAGCACCAAACATGATGACCGACGTTATTAGCGTTATTATTCCACCATAAAGTACGAACTTCCACTGATAGCGCGTAAATGCCCCCAATAAGGAGGACATAATTACTACTGTAGTTCCCAGCGCGATCTCAGCTTGAGTAGTACCTAAGAAATTTCCTATTGATAAAAAATAAGAATTGTTATAAGCCAAACCTATCCCAGAGAACAAGTAGGAAAACCACTGGGCTGCCAAATAGCTATAATAGCCTAAAGATAGTGCGAACCCTATGAAAAGACCCCAATAATTGACAAAGCCTACAGCAGGATGAACAGCCCTACTGTTAAACACGTAATCTCCTCCGGCTCTAGGCATGGAAACCCCAGCTACATAGAATAGGAAAGCCGTACCCAGAGTCGCGGGTAACATGAATAAAAAAGAAAGTATCCAGTTAGCCCCGGGGGCTGTGAAGAGCCACGACAGTATAAGGATTGGAACTCCACCGGTTACGAGACCGAATGTCGCTGACATTGATGCCCACGGGCTCACTTCCCTAACTAACCCGGAGCTTTCCCTGAGAAATAAGGACTTATTCTCTTGAGTCATTTCTCCATTTTTCACGCGTTACAACAGCTCTATTAAACTTAACTATGTGGAGAGCCTTCAAAAAAGCCTTAATTAAATTCTGTAAAGATAAACTCTTCAAAAGTGAATCGAAATTAATTTCTAAAAAAATACATTATATAAAACTCAAAAGTGATCAGTTGTACTATCTACCTACTCAATATTTTTACAATGTTTAAAGATAATTAGAATATACTTCTAGACTTATCTTTTTATACCTGAGGAAAAAGAGATTATAAAATACAACACAAGACTTTACATCTGAAAGTAATAAACAATATCTTAATGCCGCGAATTGAAATTTACACTAACTTACTTGAATTTCGTAACTCCATCTCAAATTACATAATGGGGGACGTTAATGAAGAGGGATGGTATTACGTCATCGGCATAGAAGGGAAATATATTTACAAACAAGTAGGAAACTACGTGATACTTGTGAGTAATGACTTTCCTAAAGAGAAACTTAAAGATCTAGAAAATGTAAAACTCGAAAGGTTAGCTGAAATTCTTGAAAAACCCGGAAATGTTAAGTACGTGCTACCGCTAGAACTAAAAAACTCCACCGTATCTACCACGAGTGAACTGTGTCTAACACCATTCCCAGGTGTTGATCTGGTGAACGATCTCACTAAAGACTTTCAATACAAGGAGAACGAAAATGGATGTTTGACAGTCGAGAGCGAAACTCATGACCTCAAAAGGGGTATTGAAAACGTAATAAAGGGGCTGTCTCTTTACTACAAAATAATAAGTGAACAAGAAGACATTGCAGTAAAGACAGCACTTTCCTTTCTTAGCTGACAACCTTAGAAGAACTACCCTTTGTTACTAAGAAAACGAGTAAGAAACCAATTACGGCATTAATAAGGACAAAAAGTCTGGCGTAAAAAGGATCGTAAAGTAATAACAAACTGAAAACAGTACTACCTAATACACCAGCTACAGCCTTTCCAGTATAAAGAATAGCATTATTAGAAGTAGAATATTTTTCCCCGAATATATCACCAGATAAAGCAAAGAAGAGAGTTATCATAGACCCTCCAAAAAAGCCTATTAATAATACAGAAGGAACTGCCAGATTAAACAAGAAAAAAACACTACCTAGAATCATTACAAAAAGTACCGCAGAAGTAGTCCTCTCCCTGCCCAGTTTGTCCGAAATATAACCGATAATAGGTCTACTAATACCGCTGAGCAAGGGAAAGATTGTAACTAATAGAACGAGGAGATCTTTAGGAGAAAGTACGGAAAGAGAGGAAGAGAGAACAGTTAGGGGCACGGCTGACGTTGCAAAGGAGACATATATCAACCACCATGTGAGTGTTCTGACCACTTTAGTTGGCTTTTCACCCTTCACTCTCTTGGGATAATCTACTATGAATAATAAAACGGGCAGTATCATTAACTCTACGAGTCCAATCACAAGGGTCGGTAACCTGAAGTTTGTGGCTGAAGTAATAAAGGGATTTGCTATAGCTGAACCTAAGCCGAAACCCAAGGATACAAAGCCCGTTGCAAATCCTCTCCTCGTAGGAAACCACTTGACAGCTAGGTTAGCTGCTATCCCGTAAAGGATCCCTTCGCCGATACTCCCGAGAGACCAGAACATGTAAAATTCGTAAATGGAAGAGCTAAAAGATGTCCCCAAAAAACCAAATGCCGAAAGTAAAGCCGAGATAATACCTATTCCTTTGGGTCCCCTATAATCAGCAATACCTCCCCCTACAATCTGGAAGGTCGTAGAAAATACTGTAAATAGAGTGAAAGCTACCTCGATCTCTACCAAGGAAGCATTAAGCCCAGACTTAAATAACGGTAGGAGTGCATTCCAAGCGTACTGATAAAGAGAGTTAAATGACATTACCACAAACCCTATTACTATTATAAATGTTCTACTCCTAACCATTTACTCCCTTACTTCTATTTTGTGACAAAGTTTTATATACGGTTGTTGATAGGTTTTCAAAGTGGGTTATAAATCAAGACTCTATCATATAGGTAAGTGGAGATACTATTTAAGGGCAAGGTACCACCTGATGATGAGTAGGAAAATGGCAATAAAAGTGGCTAAGAGGAGATGGTTAGATAAGTTCTAGCGAGCAATTACACCGGTGTGTGGTCTATACAATTTTACAATTTTATTGCTTAACACATTTTAATGACGAATTATAAAGATTCCATATGGCAAAAGTACTCTTCCTAATAATGTCAGATGATCAAAAGTTCGATATGGGAATGAGAATGGCATATAACAGTCACTTTAAAAAGAGATATGAAGATGTGAAAGTAGCCTTCTTTGGGCCTAGCCAAAAAAGATTAATGAAACTCGAAGGAGAAACTAAAGAAATGTTTCAGAAAATGCTCGAGGAAAAAGTGATAGATTCCGCTTGTATTGGTGTTGCAAAGAATGAGGGGTTAGTAGAGAAACTAACCGAAATAGGAATAAGGCTCGAGCCAATGGGAGACAGAGTAGCATATTATATTAACAACGGATATGAGGTAATAACATTCTGACTGGGAAACCACAGGTGATTTTTCCTATAGACCATATATTAAGATTATTGTGAATTTTTTGTAAAAATCTATTTAGCAAGAGGACATAAACCAGTCCTAATCTATGACTAATACTTAGTGAAAAACCTTATACCCTAATTTTTAAGACTAATTCTAGGATTAATAAAGATTGTATGCGGATAGAGATTATATAGATAAATTTAATCCGTAGAAAAGTGGTACTTGTTATACTTTATAAATATCACAAAAAGTTCACAAGAATCTTCGAATTTTGAAAGAAGGGAAACACTAACTTTTTAAAAAAGATAGAAACAACAAATAGAATTTTCTACAAGGCGCCGCGGGGTGGACTCGAACCACCGACCACCGGGTTTCTATGCCAAACCCGGTTTAACAGCCCGGCGCTCTGCCAACTGAGCTACCGCGGCACCGCGTAATTTAATACATCAATTTAAACTTTAATGTTTTTCGATAAGTTTTCCAGCTGTGAAACCGTTATGAAGTCTAAGGAGGGAATAATAATACCGATTAACATTTTGAAATCTTTGCAATTACATATACGTTGGTACAAAATAAGTGACGAGTGAGTCATAAAGATATAATGAAGAGAAAGACTATTTAGAATTAATAGAGTAATTACTATTCTATAAATCATTTCTTCATCCAGTAGGCTACTCCTTATCTGTTTTCCTTAGTAAGATTAAACTCATAAAATTCAAGATAAAATACTATAGTGTCAGTATAGAATATTATACAATATCTGAACAAGTGTTTTCCTCATCTAAGCTATCCTCGTTCTTTTCTCGTACTTTCTCAGCTATTGAAGCCCAGTCTAAGGAGTACGGAATAAATGACCCTGTAAGTGTTCTAAAAGAGGAGCAAATAGAATTTAAAGGACCTTATCCTCTCCTATTCTCATTTCCAGATTTTATAGCTATAAAATCTAACCCCCAATATCGATTGATTAGAAATAGATTATGAAAAGGGTGATAACCAGACAACTCAATTAACCGAGGAAGTTAAGGAATCTCATAACAGTATTACGAAGAAGATAACTGATAAGAATTCCCAAATGCAGATGACGTTTTTTACGAGAGACGGTTTATGTTAAAAGAAGATACTAAGAACTATGCAAAGAAATTTCTTGATTATATACTTGATGTGAGTCTTAAAACGTACGAGAAACTGTTAAAAAGATTTTTGGTCTGGAGAAAATTAAAATAACATAAATTCATTCACTTATAGACCTCCTAGTAGAACTAGACGAATAAATGATGAAGCTGAGAGTAATTAAAGTAGTTTACTTTCATCTAAGTTTGTTATTCTAATAATGCGTAGCATTCTATACTTTTTCATACACTACGATTAACTAGCCTTAAAATATCCGTTTGTCCCTACACTCTCATTTCAATTATTTTATGTTCATTCATGATCGAGTGTAGGGACTTAGCCCTAAGCCACCTACCAAACTTAACGGTAGGTGGGTCATGGGACTCCTTCGAGCCCAACGGCACGGGACTCACATCTCTGCAATCACTCCCACCCTTTTGGGCATAGCCCACATCGGTGTGAGAGATCATCATATAGCAACGAAAATTTGTTATAAACAGATATAAAAAGATCTCTGTTAACGTGAGAAAGGATTCAGCCCAATCTTTACGTTAATAAACAGCAGAATTGAAACTATAGTAATTGTAGATAAATTACTATCTTTTATACTTATTTAAAGGTTAACATGATTTGGTAAAAACTTTATAAACCTATTCTTGTTACGTGTTTTTGAATTAAAATGGCGAAAGGCTCAGCTATTGTCTTCGGTGTAGTAGTCGTAATATTATTGATAGCAGCTGCGTTCGGTTTTTATGAATACTCAATAGCTAATAGCAATTTTTCAACTGCTGAGTCTTCTCTATCAGCACTTAGTTCTAGTTCAGCAGCTCTCCAAAGCAGTTATAGTCAGTTAGCGCACAACTATTCTGTGTTAGAGCAAATGTACTCATCACTTATGCAGAAAACCGCTACTTCAACTGTTACATCCACTGTTACAGTGACTCAGACTGTTACAACAACTTCAACACAAACTGTAACACAGACTTCAGCTACATCAGCACCAATAACTATTTCACCTTCCGAGGGAAGCGCGTTAGCTGCTGTAATGCAATTCTATGATGGAATAGCTATTGAGAACCCTGCTGATGTATTACCTTTCTTAGCTCCTAACTTTACAGCTACGATAACTGGAGAACCATTCCCTGGAACTTACAACTATATGAGCTTTAACTCAACATGGTTAGCTGACTTCTTCGGTACTTATGAAACAGTTTACTTCTACACTACAGCTTTACCTACAATAACTATGTTATCGAACGGAACTTATGAAGTAACTGATGTAGTACAATATTTCGTGGCACCCACTAGCGATCCTATTTACCTGCAAGTATTCAATGCTTCTAATACTATAATTGTACAGAACATAGGAGGAAAATTATTAATAACAAAGTTAATTTGGAATGGCAATGAAGTTCCACCTTCAACTGTAATAGCTGGATATCCATCGCAGCATGAAATGCAGGCAAACCAGATCCTAGAGGAATACCTATGGGAGGTAAACTCCTTAGGCGCTGAGTTCCCTGGCAATGTGACAGCTAAGTATTTTGCTCCTAATGCAATATTACAGATTAATGGTGTTCTACCTCCAGCTCTTAAGAACGGCACTTATTCAGGCTTATCAAATATTGTAAACTTCTTTAACCAATGGGATAACAACTTTATTTTCGCCCTTGAGTACCTACAAGACTTAACACCTAGTGGTGTTGCAATCCCACCTACAGTTCAAGTTAACTTATCACCTAATGGTAATAATGCAACGTTAACAGTCAATGATACTGTAATATTCGGATTCTTAAATGAAGGCGTTCCGGGATTCCCAGCAATTTATGATATGCATATAAGTGTTACCACTTACTACGTTTATAATTCTACCGCTATGGAATGGCAAATAGAGAAGCAAGTTTGGAACGTACAAGAGGTTCCAATCCCATCTGATACTGTATACTATCCATTAGGTCCAGCAACATTTAACGTAGTAGCTGAAGAGACCGTAACAGTTAATGCAACTCAAGGCACTGTATTACAAGCAGGAAACATAATGACTGTAATCCAGCCTGGAACTTATGCATATAATATGAAGCTGAACAAGACTTTTAGTGTTTACAACTTCTCACTAATAATATTCAGTATGACTGGAGTATATCCCCCCAATGGCACAGATCTAACGCCTTTATATGCATTTGCGTTTGCTATTAACGGTCAAATATCACCTGTTTGGAGCTTAGTTACTAACACAATGAAGCCAAGTCCAGCTTACACAATAGTGATTGGAGGTAATACATACTGGACATCATGGACATGGTTCGGAGGTACATTTAACGGTACCACTTATGTAGGAGGTAGTTACAAGTTCGCTGACCATTGGATATATGGACAAGACGTAATGGCTAACATACAGTTCTTCAAACCAGTAATATGGATATTCGAATCCTCACCTACACCAGTAGGGGTAGCCCCAACTCCAGTCTCAATAACACCGTCTCCAGTATTCGGTCTTAATCCAGTAGCAAGCTACACTTACGAAGTTAACGCAAAATACGGCGGCGTAATACAAGCTGGTAACATAATTACAGTTATAAAGCCTGGATCTTATGTAATTGCTAATTCCACTGGAACTCCTATGAACCTAACAACTTACAACTTCTCAGTAATATTCTATCAGCTGAACAACGTACCAAACTACAATGGTGGAACTCCTGTTTTGGCATTCGCTTATGCAATTAATGGGTATGTAGGTACAAAGGATTACTCAACACAGCAATGGATAACGATAATAATGACACCATCTAATGGTGCTAAGATGTACACATGGTTAGCTAGTGGATATGTGTTCCAAGATCCGATATTATATGGTAATGGAGTGGTAGTAAACTTGACTTTCTTCAGACCCGTGCCATGGATATTAACATTGCCAGTTTCATCATCTTCATCATCTACAAGTAGTATGAGTTCAATAAGTTCTAGCACCTACTCGTCTACCGTAGGATATTGAGGGTAAATTAAATTTGATAAGTTTTTTTCTCTCTCTTTAATTTTATTTACAAATTTCCTTTGAAATTTTCTCACTTTTTCGCTTTATGACTTTGAACTCCTTATAGTTATGAGCTCTGAGACCACCACTCATATTTTTAGGTAAGTGAGTTAATTCATGAAGAATCACACCTACTTTTTGTTGACAAGATAGTATTTCATATCTCTCGGCTATTACTTCGACTACGTAAAGGATGTTGGAGTTTAACACAAATCTCCATTGAGAAGGCAACATAAGTACTCTGGCGATAGCGTTACTTTTAGAGTTCCAACTTCTGATAAATACTACTTTGCTTAAGTCTAGACCCAATTTACCAACTTCGTTAACTCTAGTAGCTAGGAGTTCTACGTCTTTAGCAAATTCGTATTGAATTCTTTTGCCCACGGACAAATAATTTACTTTCCACGTTTAAATGTATAACATCGTTAGAACAAAAGTTATAACCTAACGATTTCAACTCTGCCGTTAACGACCTTAACGTATCCTCTGTCGTTATAAAGATTCCTTACAAGACTTAAAGTCCCACTGTTTACACACTTGAGTTTTCTAAAGTTCACTAGAGCATGAGAATGTCCTAATATAAAATAATCGGAAAAATTACTCCTGAACATGCGGGCTAAAGTACAGAAACCTAAAGGTGGTAAATAGTGATTGACTTTTTTCATTACAGCAGTTATGGGACTTTAACGTAACTTAAAGATTTTCATCAGCCCCGGCGGTCCACCTAAATAACGTTCAACAAACCTGAGGAACGCCTCCACGCTCCTCAGGTTAAGAGCCCCCAC